>ONVP01000022.1 GCA_900321315.1 uncultured Bacteroidales bacterium | reverse complement strand
TTGGGTTGGTTGGATTTTTGTTTAATTTTGCAGCGAGAAGAGAATGAGATGGGAACAAATTTCTTTACAAACGAAAGCCAAAACACGCTTCTTGAAAAGATAGAAGGCGTTTTCAAATACAAGAAAGTGCATTTCTTTGATGCGCTTGTCGGTTATTTTCGTGCTTCTGGCTATTTCAGAATCAGGAAATTCATTGAGCAGACTCCGAAAATCCGTTTTTTGGTTGGCATCAATGTGGACAAATTGACCTATCAGGCCAATCAGCAGGGACTTTTGTTCAATCCCAATGCGGAACAATCGCAAGAAGAGTTTTTCAAGGAAATCAAGAAAAACATCCAAGAAGCGAAATACGACAAGGAAGTGGAAGAAGGTATGTATCAATTCATTGAGGACATTATGACTCGTCGGATTGAGATGCGTATCCATCCCAAGCAGAATATTCACGCCAAGATTTACATTTTCAGAGAAGAAATCTATCATCCACACGGTTATGGCTCTGTCATTACAGGATCAAGCAACTTGACAGAAGCAGGTCTGGAAAAGAATTTTGAGTTCAATGTTGAACTTCGTTATGATGACGACATTCAATTTGCCACGGAAACTTTTGAAAAGCTTTGGGAAGAGTCGGTGGAGATTGATTTGACCCATGTCGAGAAGATAAAGCAAGAATCCTATTTGAATCCTGATTTCACGCCCTACCAGATTTACTTGAAGTTTTTGTTAGAGTATTTCGGCAAGAGCATTGATTTTGACCCCAATTCGGTCTCGGATTTGCCCAAGGGCTATAAAAAGTTGTCGTATCAGGTGGATGCCGTCAATGATGGCTATGCCAAAATGATGAAACACAACGGTTTTTTCCTCTCAGATGTGGTCGGTTTGGGGAAAACGGTGGTTGCGGCACTGATTGCAAAGAAGTTCTTCTTTTCCAACGGTTTCCCGACCTATCGCTCGCATACATTGGTGATTGTGCCACCTGCGTTGAAGGAGAGTTGGGAAGAGACTTTGTCCACTTTCAAGATTGATAATTTTAAGATTGTCACCAACGGTAGCCTCCACAAAGTCAAGGATGCTGGGCTTTATGATTTGGTGATTGTGGATGAAGCCCATAAGTTCAGGTCGGACACGGCAAGTATGTATAACGAACTTCAGAAGATTTGTAAAACGAAGACACGACGACAGTATCCTGATGGAAGATACTACGACAAGAAAGTGATGCTTGTTTCGGCAACACCTCTGAACAATCGTCCCGAAGACATTGCCAATTTGGTTTATTTGTTCCAAGATTCAAAGGACAGCACCTTGGAAGAAAGCAACTTGCAGCGTTTCTTCCGTGAGCAGATTGAGAAATACAATAAACTCAAGAAGGAAAAGAATATGGAATTGATTTCAAAGGAAATCAAGGCCATATATGAAAAAATCCGCGTGAAAGTGGTAGAGCCATTGACTGTGCGCCGCACCCGCACCGACTTGATGGAAAACGAGGCTTACAAAAAGGATTTGCTTGAACAAGGTGTTGTGTTTCCGGATGTCCAATCGCCGGAAAAAATCTTTTATCAGTTGGATGCGCAACTGAATGAATTGTACGACCATACCATCAAAATGTTGAGTGACCCCAATGAGGGCTTATCCTATTTCCGCTACCAAGCCATCAAGTATCTGCGACCTGAAAAGAAAAAGAAATACAAGAAAGCGGATATGATTTCCATACAGTTGGCCACCATTATGAAAACTTTGTTGGTCAAGCGCATTGACAGCAGTTTCTTTGCTTTCAAACAGTCGCTCAACAGGTATTATCAGGCCAACAAAGTGATGTTGGACATGTTTGAAAAAGGAACGATTTATATCGCTCCGAATCTGAAAGTCACCGAACTGCTCAGCAATGGCAAAGAGGACGAACTGATTAAACTAATCAATGAATCCATCTATGCTGACCCAACCATCGAGATTTGCACTCCTGATGATTTTGAAGATGGATTCAAGGAAGGCATTGAGCACGACGAATTGATTCTGAAGCAGTTGGTAGAGGATTGGGGCAAAATCGAAGCCGATCCTAAACTTGATGTTTTTGTTGAGTATCTAAAGAAGGAGTTGTTTGAAAGTGCCATCAATCATGAAGGAAAACTGGTAGTGTTTTCGGAGAGTAAGGAAACCACGCAATACCTTTCCGATGCACTGAAAAAGCAAGGCTACCATAAAATTCTGACTATCGGCAGCGACAATCGCAATGAAAAGATGCCATTGGTCAGGGCCAATTTCGATGCCAACTTTGACGGTGAGAGACAAAGCGACTACGACATCATCATTTCTACGGAAGTGCTTGCCGAAGGTGTCAATCTCCACAGGGCGAATATCATCGTGAATTACGACACACCGTGGAACTCGACGAGGCTGATGCAGCGCATCGGGCGTGTCAATCGTATCGGCAGCACGGCAGAGAAGATTTACATTTACAATTTCTTCCCGACGGAAAAAGTCAATAATGACATCGAACTGGAGAAAAAGGCGAAGATGAAACTCTTTGCCTTCCACGCGGCATTGGGCGAGGACAGCCAAATATATTCTACTGACGAAACTCCAGAGACATTCGGCCTTTTCGACAAGGATGTTGATGAGGAACGCGACGAGAAACTGCGTTACCTGATGTGGTTGCGTAAAATCAAGGAAGACGACCCTGATTTGATAAAATCCATTGCCAAACTGCCTTTGCGGGCGCGTGTGGGTAGGAAAGACAAAGTCAAGCGGCATTGCACACTGACCTTTATCCGCAACAACCGTCGTGATGCTTTTACGTTTGTGCGCGAGGATGGAAGCATCGAAGAATTGTCATTCCTTGAAGCCGTGAAAGAGTTTGAGGCAAGAATCGACGAAAAACCCATACCGCTTCACGACCTGCACCATCAGCAAGTGGCAAGAGCAATAGAAACCTTTGCGGAGCAAGAGGAGGATACGAAAGCCACAACAAGTAAAGTGAATGTCGCGCAAGGCCCGAACGAGAAAAAAGCCATCGCCTATTTGGACGGTTTTTTGAGCATTCCCAATATCACCGACGAGGAAAGCGAACTGATTCACAAAGCCAAACGTGCCATCACCACAGGCAAGTTCCAGCAGTTGCAAAGGGATGTGAACAAGTTGAAGACATCGGTCAAAAAGACACCGATTAAACCTACCGTTCTTTTGGAAAAATTGATAAACATCATTTCCGCGTATCCTTTAGATGCCATCAACTTGAACGAGTCCAAAGCAACAAACAGCAGCTTTACTCAAGTGAAGAAAGAAGTCAATCCTGAAATCATCATTTCGGAAAGTTTTAATTCGTAAATTTGCAGACTATGAGAACAGCACGAGAACTATTCGAGGATTTGAATGATGGCGACGAAGATGTCAGAATAGAGGCAAAAAGGGCTTCGGAAGTGGGAAAGAGCATCATGGAAACCATCTGCGCCTTTGCCAACGAGCCTGATTTGGATGGCGGCTATCTTTTGTTGGGCGCGGTCAGGAAAGGTTTTGATGAAAACGGCTTCCCCGTCTATGAGCCGGAAAACATTGCCAATCCCGACAAAGTTCAAACCGACATTGCCAACCAATGTGCATCGGTTTTTAATGTGCGTATTCGTCCCCAAATTGAAACAGAGGTTGTTGATGGTAAAACAGTTATTGTGGTGAGGGTGGATGAGGCTCCCGCTTCACAAAAACCTATATATTTTGAAAAAAGAGGTCTGCCGCAAGGTGCTTATCGTCGAATTGGTTCGTCTGATCAAAAATGTACGGAAGACGACATGCCAGTTTTCTATTCCTCTGCCGAGAGTTTCGATTGTTCCATCGTTAAAGGCTCCAGTTTGGAAGACATTGATGAAAATGCTGTGTCATATTATAGAAAATTGAGAGAAAAGGTTAATCCAAATGCCGAAGAATTGACCTACGACGACACTAATCTTTTGTTGGCTTTGCGGGCTTGTGAGAAAGACAAATCGGGATCTTTTGTCCTTACTTATACGGGGCTAATTGTATTTGGAAAATCTATGGCTTTGCGGCGACTGATGCCTGCGTTAAGGGTTGATTATATTCGTGTTTCAGGCAACAGGTGGGTGGAGAATCCTGATAAACGTTTTGAATCGACGATTGACATGCGTGGCGCTTTTATTCTTTTGGTCAATCGTGCGTTGAATGCT
Organism: uncultured Bacteroidales bacterium; assembly: GCA_900321315.1. Taxonomy (GTDB): domain Bacteria; phylum Bacteroidota; class Bacteroidia; order Bacteroidales; family F082; genus Limimorpha. The sequence continues at coordinate 11,738 of ONVP01000022.1, read as the reverse complement.
ATTACAGATGACTTGCCCAAAGGCTTTGAACTTAAAGACGGCAACCTGCAAGCCTCAACACCTATTGACATTCCAAACGACACCTTGCGCGAGGCTATTGTTAACGCATTCATTCACCGTTCGTTCCGAGTGAACCAACCCATTCAAATTATTAGATACTCTAATCGTTTGGAAATCACAAATCCGGGTTATTCCTTGAAATCGCCCGAACATCTTGGTGAGCCTGGTTCCGAATTGAGAAATCAATATATAAGTTCGATTTTCCATGAAACCAATTTGGCTGAGACTAAAGGATCTGGCATCAAGACAATGCGAGAACAAATGAAAAAGGCAAAGTTGATGCCTCCTACATTTGAATCGAATCGAGAAACCAACCAATTTACAATCCGTTTGCTATTCCATCATTTACTGGGAAAAGACGATATCGAATGGCTTTCGTTGTTTGCTAAATATGAATTGAATAACGAGCAGAAGTTGTCGTTGGTTTTCATCCGTGAATTGGGCGCTATTGATAACATTACTTATCGTCAACTAAATAGTGATATTACATCCAGAAAAGCCACATTTGACCTGCACCGCATGTGTCAAGAGGGTTTGTTTGAATTGAAAGGACAGAGGCGAAACGCCTATTATGTTGCTGGACAGGAATTTGTACGGCTTAATAGTAGAGCTGACGACCTTAATAGTAGAGGTGATGGCCTTAATGGTAGAGGTGATGACCTTAATAGTAGAGCTGACGGAGAAATGTATAGAGCTGACGGAGAAATGTATGGAGCTGACGGAGAAATGTATGGAGCTAACGGAGAAATGTATGGTGCTAACGGAGAAATGTATGGTGCTAACGGAGAAATGTATGGTGCTGATGAATTGCCAGAAGCATTGAAAGAGAAAATTTTAAAAATCGGGAAAAGAATACCTGAAGAAGAAATGAAGAAACTGCTAATTGAATTATGTGATTTACATCCGTTTAGTTTATATGAAATATCAATCCTATTGCATAGAAACATGGTTTTCTTGCGCAATCATTATATAAACCCGCTTATGGCACAAGGTAAACTTTTCTATACTATCCCAGAAATGATAAGGCATCCCAACCAAAAATACACCACAAAGAAAAAACAATAATCAAATCATTGAAATATGACCCAGCAAGAGTTGAGATATATTTGATACAACTTTGATACAACATCAAAAAAATGGATGCAGCACAAGAAAAACTCATACTGGACTTACTACAACGTTACAAAGAGAAATTCTTGAATGTTTCGTTGGCGGGTCCATACAAGGAGGGAGAAAAAGCCAATGAGCTTTATAAATGGCAGTTGATTACTGATTGCGAAGGGAAATCCACAATCGAAATCATCAAGCATTTCATTACAACAAAGCCGAATGTTATCTATCGTCAAGGAGATATACCAGTATTTAACTATTTGATAACCAATGATGAACTTGGCTTAGAAAAGGCTTTCAACCTTTTAACTGAAGAAAAAGTTGAATTGAGCGAACGCTTAAATCGATTTAAAAAAGCCATGTCAGACCTTTGCGACGATAAGTACAACTTGAAAGCCAATGACGAGCGTACTGCTTCTGCTTTTTTAGCGTGCTGGAATCCAAAGAAATACACATTTTATAAAAACGAAATCTATAAAAACTACTGCAATTATATCGGCGAGCAGCCCTATGAAACTGGTGAGAAGTATCCACATTATCTTCAATTGATTGCAGAATTAGCCGAGATGATCAAGCAAGACCCCGAACTGAATGACAAGTTTCAGAATGAAACAAACGGATTGATACAAAGCGATTTATTAACGGCTCAAAATATACTTTGGCAAATGAAAGATAACATGAATTGGGAAAATAACCTTATGATTCAAGGGTTAGTCGTCAGGGATTCTACGGACTGGAAAGAAAGCTTTCTTGAGGATATGAAACAATATGGTGTAATATGGAAACATCAATTATCAGATATGCGAGATGTTTTGCCCCAGCTAAGAAGTTTGATTCTACGGAATAGGCGTTTCCCATTTTATAATATTGCCAAAAACACGACCGACTATGTTTTTTCCGTTGTCGATTTTGCAACAGAAGATGATTATGATTCCAAGAAGAAAGAATGGAAGACAAAAGACCCGTGTTGGTATTGCGATTCCTTTTCTGATTATTCAGATGGAAATAAAGTCGCAAAAATTGCCTTTTTGATAGATAATGCAGAAAGAATCCATCATGAATCTTCAATTAATATAGATGATTTTGTCACATATAACAATAAACAAGCTTCAAGGCAAAATGCTGTTGCGTACAAATATATAATAACAAAAGCAGACAAAAAGCAAATGGAACAAATAAACCACTACACCGACATCCTTCGCATAAAGAAAAACATTATCCTCCAAGGTGCCCCAGGCACAGGAAAAACTTACAACACGGCAACTTTGGCATTGAGCATTTGCGGCGAGACAATACCCGAAAAGCATGAAGATGTCATGAAACGCTACGACGAACTTCAAAAAGAAGGCCGTATTGGTTTTTGCACATTCCATCAATCAATGGATTATGAGGATTTTGTAGAAGGAATAAAGCCAAAGACAGAAAACGAACAAATTATATACAAAATCGAACCTGGTATTTTCAAAACGATTTCCAAGATAGCCACTAATCCTATATTAGCAAAGCGGACTAAGTCTTTGGATGCTGCTTTTGACGACCTGGTTCAAGACATTCTTGATGGCAATATCAAAACTATAAAGCTTAAAAATGGTGTTGAGTCAAAAGAGTTGTCGGTATCACCACAAATGACAATTAAATGGAAAACAGGTGATGATAGAATTGATGTGAATTATGTTTCAAAGGAAAGGCTATTAAAGCTTTGTGAAGTGTATGACTCAAAAGAGAAGTTCGAATCAATGAAGAATATTGATACGTCTATTCGAAGTGTTATTGGAGGATGCAATTCGTCCTATTATTGGGCTGTCGCCAATTATTTGATGAATAAAATAGTGGAAGAACAGGATGATGCCGAGTCAATGAAAAACTATGTCCTCATCATCGATGAAATCAACCGAGGAAATGTCTCAAAAATCTTTGGCGAGTTGATAACCCTTTTGGAAGCCGATAAACGTATAGATAAAAATAATCCCGACCAACATACCATATGGGTTACTTTGCCTTACTCCAAAGAATCGTTTGCCGTTCCTTCCAATCTTTATATCATCGGCACCATGAACACTACCGATAGAAGTGTGGGCAATATCGATTATGCCGTGCGCCGTAGATTCGCATTTGTAACATTGGAATCAAAAGAAGAAGTCATTGAAGAATACTATAAAGACGATGAGGATCTGAAAAATAAGGCATTAAAATTGTTTAAAGCAATCAAATCATTCCTTGAGAAGCTCAAATTTGAAATGGATGTTGAAGACCTGATGGTCGGCCATAGTTATTTCATGGCAAAAGATGAAGAAGAACTGGATTTGAAATGGAAATATGAAATTATCCCATTGTTGCGCGAATACTACAAAGATGGAATAATAAATCAGGATGTTAAAGCAGATATTACAATAGAAGATTTTTGTACTAGCAAATGATAGTGACACATCCTTTTCCTATAATAGAAGAGCATGACCCTATTCCTGAAGGATATTGGGAAAAGCTGTCCGATTTGCATTTTGAAGGCAATCCATCTGATTATATGGGAATACCAAAATATCTTGGTATTGATCATAATTTCAAGGCGTCATATTATATTGGTGCTTCATGGTTTGTCAAAAACGAATTGGCGGTTATTGTCACACCGAAAATGAAAAACATAGACTTCGTGACTATGTTTTTGGAGGCCTTGGAGGTTGATACAAAGAATGAATCGGATTATTTTGCCAAATGCTATGGGATTCAATTTGACGAACCAACTATTGAAACTAATGAACAACTCAACCAACTGACACCGCTTTTAGTATTACACTTTATATCTTTGCTGGAACGTCTTGTCAAGAGAGGATTGAAAAAGGATTATATTGTTCGTGAGGAAAATCTGAAAACAAAGGTAAAAGGACGACTACTCATCACCAAACATCTTCAAAAAAACGTTTTCCAGCAGCGTTCCGACCGAGTTATTGCCAATATCAAGAATACACGGATGACATTCCCGAGAATCGATTGCTGAAAAAGGCATTGCTCTTTGCGGACAGAATCATCAACAATTACGAGAGTTTGAAGGCGCAATCATTTTATTCTGAAATACAATCTCGTTTGTTGCGATTGAAAAATGTGTTGAGTCCTATTTCTGACGAAATCGAACCCTATCAAGTGCAAAAACTATCGACCAACAAGCTTTTTAAGGAATACAAAGAAACCATAAGGGTTGCCAAAATGCTTTTGCGTCGGTATGACTATTCAATTAGCGAAGCTAGCAAAGAGCAACATTCAACACCACCATTTTGGATTGACATGGCGAGGTTGTATGAATTATATGTTTACAGCAAACTTAATGCTGCTTATCCAGAACAAATTGAATTTCAAGTTGCTGGACATTGCAAGACCGCTGTTGATTTTATCAAAAAAGACGAGTGTTTGATTATGGATGCCAAATACAAGCCGCATTATGACAATTCAAATCGAGGCATCATTGATGATATTCGCGAGATAAGCGGATATGCGCGCGACAAAAAAATTCTCAAACGATTAGGCTCCGACGAACAAGAAATAAAGTGTGTCATTATTTATCCCAACCCCATAAAATTTGAGTCTGACGAAATTGACACAGATATTGATGATAATTGCAAAGAGTTGAATGTTTTCGAAAAAGGCGATTTGATTCCGCAATGCTCGGAAATCAAATGGTTTCGTAATTTCTACAAAATCAGCGTAAAACTACCAATGATAGAATAGTATTGATAAACAATATGCAATCTTTTTGCCGATATGAAAAATATATGTATTTTTGCAAACTCTCGTTATAACGATAGTTTATGGAAAACATCACATTATATCACGGCTCGACAAAGGTTATCGAGAAGCCGATTTGGGGCTTGGGAAATCCGAAAAACGATTACGGATTGGGGGTTTATTGCACTGAAAGCCTTGAACTTGCAAAGGAATGGGCCTGCACGGAACGCAGCGATGGCTTCGCCAACCAGTACGCAATCGACTTTGAAAAATTGAACATACTCCGATTGAACAGCAAACCTTTCCACATCCTCAATTGGCTATCAATCCTGTTGAAAAACAGGACTTTTGTACTCTCGCAAGGTCTGCCAACGGAAGCAAAAACGTATCTGTTGGACAACTTTCTACCCAGCTATGAGCATTACGACCTCATCATAGGCTATCGTGCCGACGATTCCTATTTCTCTTTCGCCAATGCCTTCCTAAACAACACCATTTCGTTGGAGCAGTTGCGCAAAGCGATGTTTTTGGGGAAATTAGGCGAACAAGTGGTGCTGAAAAGCGAGGAGGCGTTTTCGCGCCTCATTTTCGTGGAAAGCTTTCCCGTTGACAGCAACCAATATTATCCGAAACGCATGGCTCGCGACCGTCAGGCGAGGGAGGATTTTCAGAATGAAAAAATGACGGTTTCGCCCGCCGATGCCGTGTATATGATTGATATTCTGCGACAAAATTGGACCAATGATGACCCGCGCCTATAACCAATTGTACCTTGAGGATGCCATGAACAACCTCGGCACCATGCTCGACTGCGCCGCCAACGTCGCGCATCTCGACTTGGCGGTCTTTTACGAGATGTTCCTTTCGAGCGGCATCGCTGCGCAAATGGAAGCGGGCAATCCGCGTTTCGTGTCGGGAATGTCGGGGATGGAACTGATGCGGCTTGTCATGGAGAAGTCGTCGGACAAAACTTTACCCGAAATAACCTACATCCCCTTTGACCGCACGGCTGAATATTGGGCAGGCTGGGCTTTAGCCTATTACCAATGGCATTCTGCCCTTTCTTTCTCTTATCTTCAACGAAACGGACTGAATATCAGCACGGTTCTTTCGCTCTATCCCACTTTGCACGAAGCCGACCTTTCCAAGTTCGTCCAAACCGCCGACACACTTATTCAACAGCATTTGAACACCCGCCGCAACATATTGAAAACCATCCGAAAACAATCCCGTTTCACTCAAAAACAATTAGCAGACCTCACTGGTGTCGCCCTTCGCATGATTCAAGCCTACGAGCAAGGCGACCAAGACATTAGAAAGGCCGAGGCGAGGTCTGTACTTGCTTTGTCTAAAGTACTGGGCTGTGCGCCTGAGGTTATTTGTGGTTAAAACAACGAAATTTCGGCACGATTTATGCGAGGTAAACAGAAATCCATTATTTTTGCACCCAAATTTCAAAAACTATGACTGAAGATTCTCAATTTGTATTAGACGAGGCCACTGAAAGCATGGACAACACCATCAAGCACTTGGAGCATGAATTTCAGGGCATTAGGGCAGGCAAGGCCAGTCCAGCCATGCTGAACGGCGTTATGGTTGAATACTACGGCACAACAGTGCCCATCGAGCAGACCGCCAACATCGGCTGCACCGACGCGCGCATGATTGTGGTGCAACCCTTCGACAAGAGCGCACTGAACAACATCGCCAAGGCCATCTTGAACGCCAACTTAGGCTTCAACCCCATCAACAACGGCGAAATCCTCCGCATTGCCGTTCCGGCCCTCACCGAGGAACGCCGCAAGGAGTTGGTGAAACGCACCAAGACCGCCGCCGAAGAGGCCAAGGTCGGCATCCGTGGCATCCGCCGCAACGCCAACGACGACGCCAAGAAACTCGAGAAAGATGTGATTTCAGAAGACGAGTCGAAACTCCTGCAAGAAGAGATTCAGAAACTCACGGACAAGTACATCAAGAAAATCGACGACTTGACCGAGCTGAAGTCGAAAGACATTCTCACGGTGTAATATTGCGCAGATATTATTTCACGCAGAATCCGCAGAAATCGCTGAAGCCTGCCGGTCGCTATTTTCACATCGCTTCGCGCTTCACAAATTTCTGCGGATTCTGCGTGCAAAAAATCACAACACATTCTCTATCGCCATCCCAAACAATTGTTCCAGCGACAAACCAAAACATCGCGCCTGCGCGGGAATGATGCTGGCCTCCGACATTCCGGGGACGATGTTCGCCTCGATGAAAAACACGCCCTCGTCGCTGACGATATAGTCCATGCGGACAAAGCCCTTGCATTCCAGTTTCTCATACAGCATCGCCGTGGTCGCCTTGATTTCGATTTCGATGGCCTCATCCACTTGGGCAGGTGTTACCTCGTCGCATTTTCCCGCCGTATATTTTGCCTCATAATCGAAAAACTCGTTCTTGCTGATGATTTCGGTAATCGGAAAGACCATCATTTTACCCTTGTAGTCCATCGCTCCACAACCAAACTCGCGCCCGCTGACGAACTTTTCGCACATCACCTGGCCGCCCGCGTTCATGGCCGTTTCGATGGCTGAAGCAAAATCTTCCGCCGTCTTCACCTTGGTCACGCCCACGCTGGAGCCGTTGCAGGTCGGCTTGACGAACAGCGGCAGTCCCAACTGCTTGATGATTTCGTCGGCATCGTATTTCTCACCTTCATTAATAAGCACCGACGGCGACACGTTCACGCCATACGAAGCCACCACCCGCTTGCAGAAGTCCTTGTGGAAGGTGAGCGCGCAAGTGGTCTGGCCCGACGAGGTGCAAGGAATGCCCAACAGTTCCAGATAGCCCGACAGCGGCCCGTTTTCGCCCGGCTCGCCGTGCACCGCGTTGAAAGCCACGTCGAATTTCATCTTGCGACCATCCACCATAATGGAAAAATCGTTCTTATCAACATCAACGCGCGAGCCGTCGTCAAGCAGGGCATACCAACCCTTTTTGGAAACCACAATAACCTGTGAATCAAAAAATTCTGGATTCAGATTCTTCTTCACCACTTCAGCGCTTTTGACGGAAATCTCGAACTCACCCGAATCGCCGCCACAAATAATTGCTACGTTTTTCATATTTTTTGTAATTTTGTCGGTTTAATTCTCATAACAATAAAATCGCTCAAAACTGAGTTGTAAATTCACGGCTAAAATACGAAAATATGGGACGTCTTCGGTTTCTCAAGGAAAAGAAATTTTATCTCAACCTGCTCGCCATCATGTTGCTATGCGTGGTTTTGCTATGGATAACATTCAGGTTTTTAGATAAATACACCCGTCACGACGAGGTTTACACCATGCCTGATTTCATCGGTCAGGATTTCCGCCAAGTGAAGCACGACCACTCGAAGGACTTCCATTTCATCCTGATTGACAGCGTTTATCCGAAGGGACAGCAGCCCGGTTCCATCTATCAGCAAGACCCTTTGCCCGGCTCGAAAATCAAGAAAGGGCGCAACGTTTATGCCATCATCGTGGCCGTAATGCCCGAAAAAACGCTCATGCCAGATTTGAAAGGCATCTCTTTGCGCGAGGCCATCGGGCGATTGGAGTCGAGCGGTCTGCAAGTGGACTGTTTGGAATATGTGGACTATTCATTCAAAAACAATGTCATAGACCAATATTTCCAAGGCAAGCCTATCGACAAGGGCACCGAACTCGTCAAAGGTAGCAAGATCATGCTTCGTGTCGGCATTGGGCAAGACAAGTTGAAGGTGAAGGTGCCCAACCTCATCGGCAAGCCCGCCACCGAAGCCAAACGCCTGCTCAACCTTGCCGGAATGAACCTCGGCAGGGAAACATACGAAGACAACGACAGCATCAAATATCAGAAAATCATACGGATGACACCCGGTCCAAGTTCAGGCACCGTGAGGCTTGGCACTTATATCAACCTCACCTACCATTCGAGCCGCACCCTCGATTTCAAGAAAGAAATGGACAAGCTGCTGCGCGAGGATTCGATTGCCAACATTCCACAAAAGATAGATATTGACACGATTGAAGAAACAATAGAAACAACTGATTATGAAGAATTTGAAGACGAGTTTTAAGGCTTTTTCCTTGGCCATGTCACTCACATTGGGCGTGGGGCAGGCCATGGCTCAGGAGATATTGACAGGATGGCAACGCGAACCATCGCAAAGGCTGTTGCGCCATGCCGACAACACGGAGATTTTCCTTCCGTTCGTGGACGATTTCAGCCAGTCGAGCGTTTACCCCGACTCCACCAAGTGGACCGACCGTGGCGCTATGGTTACCGATGGTTTTCCGCTCAATCCGCCCACGCGCAATGCAGCCACCTTGGACGTTCTCGACCAATACGGGCGCGTTTACGACTACGCCATCAGCAACCCTTTTGTGGCTGAATACCTCACTTCTGCACGCATCCGTTTAGATTCCATCATGGAGCCTTCGCCTCGCGCATTGTCGCCCGCCGATTCGGTGTATTTCAGCTTCTGGTACCAACCCCAAGGTCACGGAAATGCCCCAGAAGCACACGACTCGCTCGTGCTGCAATTCGGTACGGCCACCGAGCGGCAAGCGTTCCTCTATATTGATTATCAAAATTTTAGTCTTGAGGAAATTTTTGCCCAAATGCAAGTCGACACGCTGTTTCCAGGCGACACGATTTGGGCGTTTGGGAGCTGCTTCCCCGGGATGTTCACCCTCGTTACCGACACTTTGACGAGCACAGTCCAAGGCCAAATCGCCATCCCTTGCGACTCGGTCTTCACCACCGTGGCCGACACCGTTTGGACCAACATTTGGAGCACTGCCGGACAAAAATTGGAAGATTTCCTTGCGGAAAACGAGGGCCGATATTTCAAGCAAGTGATGATCCCCGTCACCGACCCAAGGTTTTTCACCGACCATTTCTATTTCCGTTTCTACAACTATGCAAGCATCCTAAACTACTCATTACCAACAAATAGAGGAAACGAGGACATTTGGAACATCGACCTTGTTTATCTCAATGCCAACCGCACGGCAAACGACACCACTTATCGCAAGATTGCCTTTTCCGGACAGCGGCCCTCGTTCCTTAATCGTTACCAATCAATGCCTTACCGACAATACCGTGTCAATCCCAACTCGGCCATCCGCGAAAACCTAAGTCTCGACATTGCCAACTTGGACAACGTGCCGCACGAGGCCAGTTATTATTATACCGTCCGACAAATTGGTGGAAACCAGCACTATACACGCTCATTTGAGCCTGTCAGCATTCCACCTTATCAGGAGTTTGGCTACCTGACCTGTCCGCCGACAGGCGAATCGCCAGCCTGTCCATACGTCGGCGAACTTTTTTCGCTCAATATGTGGTACGATTCGGCATCCTACGAAATCAAGCATTATGTTTACGACTCGACCTGCACGCCGCCTTTGGTCGATTCTATGGTCTATCGGCAGGGATTCTATAACTATTACGCCTACGACGACGGCATTCCAGAAATGGGATTCGGTGTGGAGCCTGCCAGCGGCTGTTTTGCCGTCAGGTTCGACTTGACCGATTTCGACACCATACAAGGCGTTCAACTGCTTTTCAATCACACACTTAACGACGCAAACAACAAGTATTTCGACATCGCCGTGTGGAAAGACGAAAACGGGCGACCCGGCGAAGAGGTTTACCGTATGGCAAGCCAAAGACCCCAATGGGGCGACCAACCCTACCAGTTCCAATACTACAAATTCGACAAGGTTGTGGCGCTTGCCGGAACATTCTATATCGGCCTCGTCCAACAAAGCAACGGCCAAATCAACATCGGTTTCGACGCTTCCACCGACAACAGCCAATACAATTTCATCAACGTCAACGGCACTTGGCAATCCAGCAACTACCGAGGCTCGTTGATGATCCGTCCGGTGGTCGGGCCGTCCTACTTTATCGGCATCGATGAAAACGAAGCAGCTTGCCACAATGTCAAGCTTTATCCGAATCCAGCCGCCAACACATTGAACATCAAACCTTTGAAAGACACAGAAATCGTCAAAACCTGCATTTACGACCTGACGGGAAGGCTGCTGCTGCAAACGGACTTTGAGCCAACCATCGCTGTGGACAAGCTTGTAGGAGGAATGTATTTCATCCGCCTCACCACCGCCGAAGGACAAACCATCACCCAAAAATTCATCATCAGAAAATGAGTGACATCCAAGACGAGATTTTAGAACAAGACGAAGTTTTAGAGAGCCATCCGGCAGAAGACGACGAACTTCTTGAGCAAACCGAAACCGCAGAAGAGGACGGGGGCGAGCTGTTTGAGCACATGCGCATCATCGTGGACGGTGGGCAAGACTCGGTGCGCATCGACACCTTCCTGACTTCCCGCATCAGCAGCATCTCGCGCAACCGCATCCAAAACGCGGCCAAGGCGGGCAACATTTTGGTGAACGGAACGCCTGTGAAGCAAAACTACAAAGTAAAGCCCAACGACTTGATTTCCATCGTGTTCAGCTATCCACCACGCGAGGTCGACATCAAGCCGCAGGAGATTCCGCTGGATATTGTCCACGAAGACGACGACATCGTCATCATCAACAAACAGGCAGGACTGGTGGTGCATCCTGCACACGGCAACTTCGAGGGCACGCTCCTTCACGGCCTGGCCTATCATTTCGAGCAAACCCAACAAAAGGTTGAAAACCGCATTGGCTACCTCGTCCACCGCATCGACAAGGACACCACCGGACTGATGATTGTGGCCAAGAACGAAACCGCGCAATCGGTGCTGGCACGCCAGTTTTTCGAGCACAGCATACACCGCCGCTACAACGCCTTGGTGTGGGGCGATTTCGACGACAACGAAGGCA
>ONVP01000333.1 GCA_900321315.1 uncultured Bacteroidales bacterium | reverse complement strand
GTAACCGTAGGTCGGCGACCTACGGCAGCACCCCGACAGGCAACAACCTAACAGCAGACAAAGTCACGGAGTGACGACGGACATTAGGCAGGGGTGAAATGCAATGCAACCCCTGCCTATGAAAAAACAAATCCCAAAACAAAGCCCCAGCGGGGCGGAAGGATACACGACAAGCGCCATACGGATAGCGCGAATATGAAAACAAAAATATTTCGGGCGAATTCCGAAAAACCCGCCCGAAACGCAGCCTCATTCTATCCGCTGCCGCCTGTGCACTATCTTGTTCTCGCCAAGGCCTGTGAGATTCCAAAGGAACTCCCGCAGCTCCTCCATCCCCTCATCCTCGCCCTCGCCCCGGAAAATGACGTGGTACTTACCGTCGATGTTGGCCTCGAGAGAGTTAAAAACCGAATGGCCTTCAATGTTTGTTGTGAACGTCTTATCTCTCAAACCAATTTCATTTATTTTTTGCAAAAATTGCTCAAATGATTGAGAACTAATAGCAATCACATCGTAACAAACTGCGTTCTTCTTGTTATCTTTATTGTAATAATAACTACAGAACACCATGGCTGATCCATCATCTTGCACTTCGATTCGTACTGAATACGGGTCGTAGTCATAGACATACGAAAAGCTTGTCCATGTGAAACGATACACGTCTTTAGGATATTTGTGGCATAAAACAGGTTCTTTCAGATGCTGCAAATTCCACGAAAACCACTTTGCCAGATATTTTGTAAAGCCATTGCCAATCCGAGAGACTTTCTTTGGAAAACAACTCTCGTATTCTTGGAGGTCAGGCTTTAGCTTGGTCTCCTCGCTTCTGCAAGGTTGAAGCATTAGGGATTCGGATAATTCTGTTGGCATTGGTACATATTTGGATTCTTTTACTTCAACAGACATTTTGGGCAGTTTTATTGGGGCATTGCTGCTGAGCAAGCAATCCATGTTTACATTGGCAATACCATGCGCGTCTTGGCGAATGGATACGAATGTGTTGTTTGTTTGGATAAGACTTTCATAGAAAAGGAGTTGGACACAACCATCCGTGCAGTGAAACGGCATTGAGACACCTTCATCGGTCCTTAAATACACATTTCCACAAAATCCTGTTCCATCTATTAGATTCTTGATTTCTAATGTCAGACTCTTAACATCTTGCGAATACGCTGATGAAAACAGTAAGACAAACGACACCGTGAGTAATCTGATGTTTTTCATTTTGCCTTTAATAATGATGTAAATACTTTATTTGTTCATTTAAAAACGTTCTTATGGGCTTATAACCAGTGATTTGATAATAATCTGTGACAGCAGATTGAAGAATAACATGCCCATCACCAAAAAATGGGTCTCTTAACTGTATTGCATGTTTCCCTTCACTATTTACTCCAAAAGCGGTCATTAATCCAAGATGGTCAGATTCGGCGGTTGGGGCATATCTAATAGCAACAGGAATACCATCTTGGCTCATTTGGGTGAGTGTTGAATTAAACAGATTCTTATCATGTGATACTGAAAAGCCACATAGCTCAAACAATGCAGACAACTTGATTGTAGGGTTCTTATCAATAAACTTTTGTCCCATCTTCTTAAAATCGCTTTGTGTCATCATTGTTTCTCCATAGGATTCTGCAACTCCTTCCATAATAGCATATTTGCAATCCATATCTCCAATTTGTTTGGGAACCCTAATCCATCTCTGAAAACGAAGCCACCATCTAACCTGTTGTTTCGGTGGATCATCTCCCGCCACCCAATGCAGCGCATGGTTCAGTCCCGCGCAAATCAATCCGTTGCAGAAGCCATCGATGAACTCGCCGCCGGCAATCTTGGCACTTATGCCACCTGAAATGGCGCCACCGGCTATCATCGCTGCCTTGGCCCGTGCCTCCGGAACTTTAAAATGCGTACAGGAAAGCCCAATGGCACTGCTTATCACGGTGGCCGTAGCAGTAGAAACAAAGCCCTGCCAGAAATTGCCGCCGCGCCACATCATGGACATCCCATTCATCGTGCCATGGGACACTATTTGGAAACTCGCTTGCGCAATCTGGGCCGTCATGCCAGATGTAGCGGTTTCTGTCGCTTTTGCGACAGCCTTTGCTAAAACACCTGCACTCTCGCCAATGGCATTCGCGCACAACGCCGTCACGCCCCCCGTCACCGCTGCCGGTCCCGCTCCATGGAAAAAGTTCTCACCATGCCGCACATTGTTTATCCCGTTCATTATGACGGTCACAGCAGCGCCTATGGCCACCACAGCAAGAGTGCACAGCTCCTCCCCACTCGGGTCGGTATATTTCAACGGGTTGTTCAAGCAATACGCATAGCGGTTGAAGTTCTGCGAGAAGTCGGGGCATTGAACATAATTGTCCACCGAGAGGAACGAGCTCATTACAGGGTCATACATTCGCCCGTTCATGTTTATCAGGCCGAAGGCGTTGAGGTGCTCGTGCCCGGTATAGCCACGGTCGAACATCGGCTGTTGCGTTACTGTGCCCGTCCATGTGTCGGGGTTGCGCATGTTGCCCCAGGCGT
>ONVP01000032.1 GCA_900321315.1 uncultured Bacteroidales bacterium | reverse complement strand
GAAGTTGAGCGGCATTTCGCCGGCAGGCTCGCTGCACACCACGGCCATGTCTTTGCCGCCCTGCGGGATGTAGAGGCGGTTGGCGTCGGCCATGAGGTCGAGGTGGCCCATGCCCTTGCCTTGGCTGAAGCTGATGCGGGCGCGGTCGGCCACGACGTTTGCGCCGTTGCGGGTGCTGCTGTGCTTGCTCACGGTGAAGTCCATGGCACCACGGCCGCTTTGGGGCTGGGTGGTGGTGAAGTAAACGGAATTTCCGCTTCCTGTAACTTGCACGAACACGCCTTCGCAAGGCTTGATGGGCGTTCCAAGCTCGGCCACCTCGATGCGGTCGCCGGCGGCGTTCATCCTGTAGTAGGCCATGGCGTTGCCGTCAGCGTCTTTCACATAAGCATTGGCCGTGTAGGGGTTGCCGATGAGGTTCCAGCCGGCAAAGGCGGCTTCGGCATCGTAAACCAATTCATCATATTCCACGTCTTGTGTGGTGGCGCGGAAAACATTATAACCACCAATGGCTTTGAATTCAAGCGTTCCGGCGTCTTGGCGGGCGTAGAGATAACCTTCTTTAGGCTCTACAATCAAATAATGAACATCATTACCATGGCTGTAATAATCTTTCTTTTTATTGATCCATTCCAAATCTGCACTTTGGTTGAACCCATACAAGTCCATTTGCTCGACGACATATTCTTCGCCGTTCATAGGCACCAAGCCCATATAAGCGGCTCCACCAGCCTCAAGCGGTGCAATGAGGTTCCAGCCTGTGCTTTGGTTCACGTTTTCAGCGCCGTAGCCAGTGATGTTTTTGTAGTAAGTACCGAAGAACGGGTTGGAGCAATGCACCTGTCCGCCGTCGTTGATGACAAGGTTCGGCGAGGCAGTATAGTCTTCTCCGGCAATCTCAACAGCACGGATGACACCGCCGTCATTGACCTCGACAGAACCTTCCGCCTGCGGAACAAGTACGCTCGCAATGACAGTGCCGTTCACATGCAGTGCATCAGCATGCTTGGCCGTAAGCGTATTGTTTACTGCCAAGTTTTTACCGCTCAATACATCAAGACTTGCAAAGGTGCCAAACTCAATGTTGTCCGCCTTACCTAAATTATCATTCATGTTAACATAGGAGCAAACCAAGACATTGTCGTCGTATGTGGGCAGGCCTTGGGGATAGAATTTGTCGGCTACCCAGTTTGAATTAGCTGATATTCCGTCACCGATGACCTTGTCGTAGGCATTGGCTACGATTTCGATGTCGTCAATGCTGAAGTTTGGGTTATGGTTCATCCATGTGAAAGCGATTTTCACGCTGCCCGACGACATGAATTGGCACAAAGGAAAGACATATTCCGTCCAAGTGTCAGCCGACAAATTGGGTAGATTACCAATTCTGACAGACGTGGCAAAATCATCGTCGGAAGAATAGACAAGACAAGAGGGGGAGGATTGACCTGTACCTTTCGCCCAGAAGCGGATGATAACATTGTCGCAGGTTTCGTGGAAGCCGATTTCAGGCGAAATCAGTTCTTCATTTTTAGTGCTTGTGTGGGCGCAGTGGCCGCTTTCGTGTCCGCCATCGTAATAGGTATCCCAGCCTTCGGGGACGGTCCAGCCTCTGGCATCCCACTCGAAGCCGAACTCGTAGGGATGGCCCGGGCTGACGATGAAGAAGGGGCCGTCGTCGGTCGTTTTAGAAACAATATCGCTGTGGTCAGACCAAATAATGGTGGGGTTATCCATCCCAGTCGGAATCTCAGACCAGACATAGAAGTCGTAAGTGGTGTTAGGTTCGAGGTCGTTCACCGTAAGTTCCACCTCTTGTGTGAAAGGTGCCTCCATAGTGAAGGTCGTTTGTTTCAACCAAGTAGAGGCATCTTTGTAGCGATAGGACACATGGTATATCGTCGAGCCAAAGCCGTTTTCGTAGGCACGGTCGATGACGCCGAGGGTGACGCTGTGTGCCGTGGAGGTGGCGTTGTAGATGTAAGGTTTGTAGTTTTCTTTAGGTTGCACGGTGATGTCGTCCAAGCAGAAGTATTGCTCGGGGGCATTTTCCATGTTGCCGAAGCGCAGGCGCACATAAGCATGGGGAGTGATGTAGGCATCGCCATGGAGAATAATTCTACACATGTAGCGATACCACGCACCCTTGCATTCCTCGCCTAGAACCCCGGCCATATAGCTCCAGTTCACGCCATCGGACGAATAGTCAACTGAAACGTAACTGTCCGCATTGCTACTACTTTCCGCACTGTTGTAGAGCCAGAAACTGAGTGCCAACTCGGTTCGCGCGGAGCTCCAGAACATGGGCAGCACCACACTGGCCTCATGTCTCTCGTTGCCGTCGTGGTGGAAGCAGAGATACGAGCTGCTTTCGCTGTGAGGAGGGGCGATGCCTGTGGTGACCTCCGTGCCGAACTCAAAGCGGTTCACGTTCTCGAGGGTGCCGCTCAGGTTGAGGCCTTGCAGGAAATCGAGATTATAACCTTCGAAATCGAAATTAAACGGATAGTTGTTGACTGGTTCAGCCGTGACGATGGAGAACGGGGAGAACGGTTCGTCTATTTCATACCATTCGCCGGTGGCTATGGTGGTGTTGCCATCCACAATCCTTATCCTTGTGCGGAACGTGTAGTCGCCCACGGGCAGGTAGCATTTGAAAAAACCATACGTAGCCGTTCCATCATTATGGGCCGTTGTCGATCCCATGTCGGTCCATGTCACCTCTTCGCCGCTGACGGTGCCCATCGAGCAGTCGTACAATATGCTTTGGCCTTCGGCGAGCGTAATGTTGTCATGAGACCACTCTAATTCCGCACGCGAGTTGTCATAATATTCAGATAACATTACACTGAAACTTGGGAGGTCGCAATACAACCCGCCAATGTTCGTGAAGTCGCTCCAGACCATAGCCGCTTGATAGTCCTCAACCGAAACGCAAGGCACGTAAACGGGGATGGACTTGTCCACGCTGTTGAAAGCATTGTCACCCACTGTAGGCGGAGTTTCGGCCAATACTGTTATCGAGGTCAAGCCGGTGCAACCGGAAAACGCACTTTCTCCGATGGTAGTCACGGAATTGGGGATTTCTATTGAGGCCAGGCCGGTGCAATTGGAAAACGCATAATTTTCGATGTCCGTGACGGAGCTGGGGATTTCTATTGAGGGCAGACCGCTACAACCATAAAACGCTCCATATCCGATGGTAGTCACTGAGGACGGAATCGCTATCGAGGTTAGGCCGGTGCAACCAGAAAACGCATAATCTCCGATGGCTGTGACGGAACTGGGGAAAACAGTGCTCTTGCAGCCAAAAGACAAAGTGTTCGTGGCCGTTTCAATGATGGCGTTGCAATTGTCGCGGCTGTCGTATGTCGTGTTGCCTGATGCGACCACGATTGAGGTCAGGTTGGTGCAGCCGGAAAACAATTGGACTCCGAAGCTAGCGACGGAGTTGCCGATGGTGACCGAGGCCAGGCTGGTGCAACCTTGAAACACTGAGTTTGCGATGGAAGTCACGGAGTTGGGGATTTCAACCGAGGTCAGGCTGGTGCAACCTTCACACACTGCGTTTCCGATGGAAGTCACGTAGTTGGGGATTTCAACCGAGGTCAGGCTGGCGCAACCGGAAAACGCATTGTGTCCGATGGAAGTCAGTCCCGTGAAGTACTGCAACTCGTCGAAAGAGGTGATAGCGGTGTTTCCCGTGAAAAAGCTTCGGTAGGCTTGGCCCGGAGGATTCAAGGTGGCTACTTCGGCGGCCTCGGTGTGGCTCAGCTCGCCGTCGCCGTCGGTGTCCCAGTTGTCCACGCAGATGGCTTTCACGTTGTCGTCGGCAAAGGAGATGTTTCCCGTTTGCGCGTTGGCTGCCATCGGCGCAATGAGCGCCATCAGCAGCCAGAAAAGTAGGTGTTTTCTTTTCATAGATTGATGATTTAAAGTGTTATTATGTTGATATTTATTGATTTAATATTTTAGTTTTCAGCAATCAGCTTTTGGCTTTGTTGCAATCAAGCTGACGGCTGACGGCTGATAGCTTAAATTAGAAGTCCCTTTATATTAATTAAAGTGTGGAGGTCACGGTCGATGGCACAGTCCACACATTCGCGCTGCAAAATTATAGCGATTTTTTCGGACAATTACAGGAGAAAACTCCTCAATTTGGGGTTTTTGCGAAAAAAAATGCTGTTTTTTTTGAAACTTGGCAATGAAAATTACATTTCAATATGTAAAAATCTCCGTATTTTTACAGTTTGAAATATAAATTTTGTACTTTTGCTGCATCAATTTTAAGACAGAATGACATGGAGAAAGCAGAAATCCAGCCACTTTACGACAATTATCACCGGAAAATTGCCAAAATCAGCCTCGACTTCAAACGTTATCTATACTCCAATATCAACTGGAACGCCAGAATGATTGGCATCAAAGGTGCTCGTGGCGTGGGCAAGACGACCCTCTTGCTGCAACATATCCTCGAAAACCATGAGAACATGGACGATACGCTTTATGCCTCTATGGACGACCTCTGGTTTGCCTCTCATACGCTGATGGACTTGGTGGACTGGGCTGACCGTCGCGGCATCACGCGCCTGTATCTTGACGAAGTGCATCGCTACAAGACTTGGTCGGAAACGTTGAAAAACATTTACGACAGCTATCCTGACATGCGTATTGTCTATACAAGCAGTTCGCTCCTCGCCATGGATAACGGCAAGGTCGATCTCTCGCGACGCCAGACGCTCTACACGTTACATGGGCTGTCGTTCTGCGAATTTCTTGAGTTCGAGAACGTCTATCGAATGCAACCCCTTTCGATGGAAGCCTTGCTCAACGATCATGTGAGGATTGCCATGAATATCACCAAGGAGATTAAAATCGAACCTTTGTTTGAGACCTATTTGGAACACGGCTATTACCCTTTCTACAAAGATGATCATGACGACTTCTCCGCACACCTGCGAGAGATTGTCTCTGTGGTCATTGACAATGACTTGCCCGCGGTGGAAAACGTGTCGTATGAAACCATTCAGAAAACCAAGCGGCTATTGATGATTATCAGCGAACATGTGCCATTTGAGCCGAACATGTCTGAACTTTGGAAACAGTTGGCCACCAACAACGAGTTGGGGCTGCGAATGCTCTATTCCTTGGATAAGGCGCAAATACTATCTTTGCTTACCGAAAAGGCCAAAAGCTACAAGTACCTCTACAAGCCCGACAAGGTCTTCATCAACAACACCAACTTGATGCATGCACTTTGTCCCCGTGTTGAGGTTGGCAATGCGAGGGAAACATTCTTCCAAAACCAAATGGCGGTTGTCCATGAGGTGAACACGCCCAAAAAAGGAGACTTCCTCGTGGACGGACGCTACCTGTTTGAGGTGGGTGGAAAAAACAAGACATTTGACCAAATCAAGGATGTCCCCGACAGTTTCCTTGCCGTTGATGAAACCGAAGTGGGGTTTGCCAATCGAATACCATTATGGATGTTCGGGCTGTTGTATTAAAGACAAAAGTTTTCACAAAACGAATTATTGATTCACTTCGTTTCATCGAATCCATAGGATTTTTTACCTTTGCAGCGAAGAAACGGAGTTTCCCCTGCGGGGAATGGAACTTTCGCCTTTGTTTTGGCGGCGGCATGAACGGGTTGAGTGTTCGTAAGTCCCATAAGCCGCCGCCTATAATAACACAAGCGAACTCCATTCCCCGACAGGGGAAACCAAATTTTGAATTTTAAATCTTAAATCTTGAATCTAAAACCCTCGAATATGAACCCCAAAGTAATCTGCGGCATACAGCAAGTGGGCATCGGCGTGAGCGACTTCGTCGAGGCCTGGAAATGGTACTACGACCAGTTCGGTTTTGAAATCAAAATCGTTGATGACGAAGGCGTTGCGGAGCGAATGTTGCCCTACACGGGCGGCAAGCCCCAACCGCGCCGCTCGGGCATCGCCGTCAATATCCGCGGCGGCGGCGGCTTCGAAATCTGGGAGCCGAAAGGCCGACCGCTCAATTACCTGAAAGAACCTGTCAAGCTCGGCGACCTCGGTATCCTCGTCGCCAAAGTCAAGACACCCGACATCGAGGCGGCCTACAACACCTATATTAATAAGGGCCTCGACGTCATCAGCGAAATCCTGACCTCACCGACGGGACAGCGGCATTTCTTCATGAAAGACCCCTACGGCAACCTCTTCCAACTCGAACAAGACGACTACGTCTTTATCGACGAGAAGAAACTCACCGGCGGCGCCAATGGCGTCATCCTCGGTGTGAGCGACATCGACCGCTCCCTCCCCTTCTACACTCAACTCCTCGACTACGACAAGGTCGTCTTCGACCAAACCGCCGTGTTCGAGGATTTGCAGGCCCTGGAAGGTGGCAAGGGCACCGTGCGCCGCGTCATCCTCGAACGCTCCAAGCCCATCGAAGGGCCGCTGAGCCGCATCATGGGCACCTCGCACCTTGAATTGATTCAAAGCATGGATGGCGCAGGCAAGAAACTTTACGAAAACCGCTTCTGGGGCGACCCGGGCTTCATCCACCTCTGCTTCGACGTGCGCCACATGGATGCAGTCAAAGTACAGGCCGAGGCGATGGGGCATCCTTTCGTATGCGACAGTGGCGCCGACTTCGGCATGGGCGACGCTAACGGGCACTTCACTTACGTGGAAGACCCCGACGGCACCCTTATCGAGTTCGTCGAGACCTACAAAATCCCGATTGCGAAGAAATTCGGCCTCTACCTCAACCTCGCCAACAAGGACGACCGCAAGCCCTTGGGCATCCTCAAGCTATTGAGATTCGCCAAGGTCAAGCGGGAGAGTATAAAATGATGTTGGATTATCGCTGTTCCAAGAGCCATTTGACGAACTTGTCGGAAACGCTTTCGATTTCGCCCTTGTCGTAAATGGTCAGCAGTGTTACGGTGGTGGAGTCGGTTTCTTGAACCAGCACGTTCAATGTCAATACACGCGTTCCGCCTCTTTTCCCCTTTCCTTTGGAACTGATGGCCATGCGAATCTTGCGCACACCGCCACCAAGGTCGTCGCCACGGAAAGGGTTTTCCATGAGTTCTTTTTTCAGGTTCAAATAGTCTTCGCCAAAAGACTTGTATTTTTTTGCAAGTCGTTTGAACTGACGGGAAAACTCATTGGAAGGTATGAGTGTTACTTTCATAAAACTCCCTCCGCTGCAAGTTCTTCCTCAAACTCCTCCAGAGTCATCAGTTTTATTTCGCCGCGTTGGGCTGCTTCTACCTCGTCCAAGGCGCGATACAGCGTTTCCTTTACATACTCTTGCTGTCGCCTCGTTTCCTTCTCTTTTTCCGTGGCTTCCATGAGCTTTCCAGCCAGCCAGTCGCGGTCTTTCATCGGGAGGTGCAGGCCTTGCAGGTAATTCCACAAATTGTTCAAAGCCATTGTCGTCATCGTCTCATTGTTTTTGGGATTCGCCCGCAAAGATACAATTTTTTCGACAAGCCCCGCAACGGACACAAAAAAACAGCCGACCCGCGGGTCGGCTGTTTCGCGATTAATCGCTGTCCTTGATACAAATTCCACTTTGTCTTATTTGATGCCCAATTTGGCTTTCACGTCCTTGGTGGCATCCACGGCATCATCGCCCACGAAGACGGCGGCACCCGTGGCGAGGTCGATCATATAGGTGTAACCCTTCTCCTTGCCGACGGTGTTGATGGCTTCTTGGATCTTGTCGAGAATCGGCTTCAGCAATTCTGCGCGCTTGGCCTCGAAATCTTGTTCGGCGTTGGCTTGGAATTGAGCGATTCTGTTTTGCAAATCGATGATTTCCTTTTCCTTCGACTGCTTCACAAGGTTTGACATGGTGGCCACATTGGCTTCATAGTCTTGGGCTTTGTTCTGATACTCTTGGGCCATGGCTTGAAGCTGGCTCTGCAGATCGCCATAGTACTTCTCCAAAGACTTCTCGGCCTTTGACTTGTCGGGCATGACATCCAAAATCTCTGCCGTGTTGACATGGGCGATTTTCACTTGGGCTTGAGCCAGTCCGCTCACCACAAAGAGGGCGATACCCAAAAACAATACTTTGAATAACTTGTTCATTTTATTGGATTTTAATGTTTTAACTCTGTTTCCTGTTTCAATTTGGGCTGCAAAGATACGAATTATTTGCTTTCAGCGTCCATTCTTCCATTATTTCTTTGTCTTTTGGACGTTGCCTTTGTTGCCAGTACCCGAGGTGCCACCGCTCCTGCTGCCCGAGGTGGCGGCATTGGTTTTCTTGCGGTCTTCGCGGCGCACGGTTTGCATGACGTTGCCCAATTGGTCAAGCACGTCGTCGCTGATGTCGTTCTTGTCGCTGGCGTAGAGGATTGATGTTCCCGAGGCGAGGTCGAGGACGAAGGCGTAATTCTTTTGCAGCGAGATTTCCTGCAATGCCGTGTAGATTTTCTCCTGGATAGGCTGAATCAGCTCGGCACGCTTTTGGAACAGCTGGCCTTCGGAGCCAAAATACTGCATTTGCAGGTTCTTGGCTTCCCTTTCCTTGCTGACGATGGCTTCCTCGCGGGCGTTCTTCTGGTCTTCGGAGAGAAGCAGTTTCTCGGTTTGGTACTTGTTGTACATCTCTTCCACCTTGTCGAACAAGGCCTTCACTTCCCGTTGCCACTTGTCGGAAAGGGTTTCGATTTGGTTTTGCGCGTCGGCGTATTCCGGAATGTTGCTCAGGATGTACTCCGAGTCGACATACACGATTTTCTGTCCGCCCATTTGCGCGTTTGCGCTAAAGATGCCGCCGCAAACCAAGGCGACGGTCAAGATCAAGGTTTTTAATGCTTTCATTTTTCTGTATAATTTGTTCGTTTTTGTTTGCTATCAATAATCGTTCCATTTTTTTTCGGTTTTCCCGACGTTCCGCGTCGGGCTGAATTAGCGCGCCCTTTCAGGGCTACCACTGACACCATACAACTAACGGCATCCGCCCGTCTTCCCGACGTTCCGCGTCGGGCTGAATTAGCGCGCCCTTTCAGGGCTACCACCGACACCATACAATCTCCAAACTTTCAATTCTCAACTTTCAATTCTCAACTAATCAATCGATCCTCCGATGGAGAAATGGAACTGACTGCCGTTGCTGCCCGGCGAACCCGGGATGTCGTCGAAGCCGTAGCCCCAGTCGAGGCCGAGCAGTCCGAACATGGGCAGGTAAATGCGTACGCCGAGGCCTGTCGAGCGTTTTACGTCGAAGGGGTTGAAGCTTTTGAAGCCATACCAGCAGTTGCCAGCCTCAACGAAGGCGAGGGCATAGATGGTGGCTTGCGGGTTGAGCGAGAGCGGATAGCGCAGCTCCATGGTGTATTTTGTCAGCAGGTCGCCGCCGGTCTTGTTGGCGTCGCCGCCTGGGGTGAGCGATTCGTTTTGGTAGCCGCGCATTGCCACGAGTTCGCGGCTGTCGAGCGAGCCGTAGCTCAAGCCGTCACCACCGAGATAGAAGCGGTGGAACGGCGTGGCTCCGATTTGCGAGTTGTAGTGACCCAGATAGCCGAAACGCACCCTCGACATCAGCACGAGCTTGTCGTACAGTTCGGTGTACCACACAGCCCTGAAGTTCCACCTGTGCATTTCAATCCAGCGGTATTTCTCGCTGTCTTTCATTGTTGCATAGTCTTTGTTGGAGAAGAGCGAGTAGGGTGGCGTGATTTCGAGCGAGAGGCTGAATTCCGATCCGTTGCGCGGATAGATGGGCTGGCTCACCGAGTTGCGCGACAAAGAGAAGGTATAGCTGAACAGGTTGTAGCTGCCCGTTCCGTCGCCCACGTTGAAGTATGAGGTGACGTAATTGTTCAGGCTGTAGCGCCTGAAGTTCAAGCCTTGGTAGAGCGAGAAGTAGTCGTCGGGCCAGGTGAGTCGTCGGGCCAAGCCTACCGAAAGGCCGGTCATCCTGAACCA
Source organism: uncultured Bacteroidales bacterium (assembly GCA_900321315.1). GTDB lineage: Bacteria > Bacteroidota > Bacteroidia > Bacteroidales > F082 > Limimorpha. Next base: position 4,441 of record ONVP01000032.1, on the reverse strand, counting down.
TCCGTAGTTTGACTCGCCTCTTGTTCCGATGGAGTAATACGACTGGTAGAGCGAGGTGGTCAGCGCGTTGGGCTTGCGTCCGCCTAGCCACGGCTCGGTGAACGACAGACCGTAGGTGATGTATCGGCTGCCGAAGGTCTTCACGCTGATGGAGAACTTCTGCCCTTCGCCTGTCGGGATGGGCCGCCAGCTGTTTTTCTTGAACACCTTGCTCATGGCGAAGTTGTTGAAGTCGAGGCCGGCCTCAAGCATGAGCATTCCGTAGCCATAGCCGGCGGAGAAGCGCACTTGGTCGGCGGCGGCTTCTTCCACCACGTATTCGATGTCGACCGTGTTGTCGGCGTAGTTGGGTTGCACCTTGGGTTCGATGTTCTCTTGCTTGAAGAAGTTGAGCGTGGCCAGCTCGCGGATGGAGCGCACCACGTCGCTGCAGCTGTAGAGCTGGCCGGGACGCGTGTAAAGCTCGCGCAGCACCACATGGTCGTAGGTCTTCGTGTTGCCCGAAAGCGTCACGTTGCTGATTCGAGCCTGCTTGCCTTCGTGGAGGCGGATTTCGAGGTCGATGGAGTCGTTGTCGACTTGCACCTCAACGGGGTCGGCGCGGAAGAAGAGATAGCCGTCGTCCATGTAGAGCGAGCTGACGTCCATCGAGGTTTCGCTGTAGGTCAGGTTCTTGTCGAGAAGTTCCTTGTTATAGACGTCGCCGGGCCTGATGCCAAGCACGCCGTTCAGTTGTTCCTCGGTGTATTTGGTGTTGCCCGTCCACGAGATGTCGCGATAATAGTACTTGCGGCCTTCGTCGATGACGAGGTCGATGCCCACGTTGCGCCCGTCGATGTCGTACACCGAGTCGCTGACGATGATGGCGTCGCGGAAGCCTTTGGCGTTGTATTTTTCGATGATGTGCTTCTTGTCGTCCTCGAAATTGCTTTCAAGGAAGCGCGACGACTTGAAGATGCGCGGGCGGTAGTTGTCGTAGAAGTATTCCTCGATGCCCGTGATGGCTTTCAGCGGCTTGAGTGTCAGCACATTGGCGAGGGTGTTCACAGCCAATGGGCCGAGTGGTGTCAGCGGGTCGAAGTGGCCGCGCTGCTTGGTGTCTTTCATGGCTGAGAGAATCTGTGCGTCAGAGAGTTGGTCATTGCCTACGATGTTGATTTTCCCGATTTTCACCTTGTGTCCCTTGTCGATGTCGATCATCATGTCAACGTAGCTTTCGCGGGCGGTGTCGGCCTCTTGCCTGATGTCGATGCCGACGTTGCGATAGCCTTTGTCGTAGTAGTAGTTCTCGATGATGCGCTGTGTTTTGGTCAGCAGGTGGTCGGTGGCGATGTCGCCACGCGAGAGGTTGATTTTGTTTCGGATTTCGTCGGCTTCGCTTTTTTTGATGCCCTTGAAGGAGAACTTGGACACACGCGGACGCTCCTTGATGGCGATTTGCAGGAACGCCTTTCCTCCGACGAAGTCGGTGGCATTGATGGCCACGTCCTCGAACATTCCTTGCTCCCAGATTTTGCGCAAGGCCGCGGAGATGTCGTCGCCAGGGATTTTCACGGTCTGGCCTACGCGCAGTCCCGAAATCAAGATTAGCATGGAGGCGTCGACGTAGGTGGCGCCTTCCACCTTGATGCCGCCAATTTCATAGTCCTTTGGCGACGCGTAATCGACTTCAGAGAGGTCGTCTCCCACTTGTATCTGGGCTTGGGCCACGCCTCCAAGAAACAGGCATGAGAGTAGAAAAAATATCTGTAATCGTTTGACAATCATATTATTAATAACCATTATTTTCAATTGATTTGTTCGCTTGTTTTGCCGAAGCGCCGCTCGCGGTGCTGGTAGTTGAGGATGGCCTCATAGAGGTCGGCCTTGCGGAAGTCGGGCCAGTATTTGGGTGTGAAATACAATTCGGCGTATGCCAATTCCCAGAGCAGGAAGTTGCTGATGCGTTCTTCGCCGCTGGTTCGTATCATCAGTTCGGGGTCGGGCATTCCGGCGGTGGAGAGATAGTTGGAGAGGGTTGTGTCGTTGATTTCGTCGGGGTTCAGCTTGCCTTCGGCGGCGTCTTTGGCCATGTGTCGTGCGGCTTGGGTCAGGTCCCAGCGGCCCGAATAGCTCAGGGCGAGGGTGAGTGTCATGCGGGTGTTGCGGCTTGTGCTTTCGATGACCTTTACCAGTTGCGCTTGGTTGGTTTCGGGCAGGCTTTTGAAGTCGCCGATGACCTTGAAGCGGATGCTGTTTTTGTTGAGTGTTTCGGTTTCTTTCAAAATGGTTTGCGACATCAGTGCCATCAGGCCGCCGACTTCGGCCTTGGGGCGATTCCAGTTTTCAGTGGAGAAGGCGTACAGGGTCAGGTATTGCACGCCGAGTTCTGCTGCGGCTTCCGTTGCCTCGCGCACCGACTGCACGGCGTTTTGGTGCCCGAAGATGCGTTGCTTGCCGCGTTCCTTGGCCCAACGTCCGTTGCCGTCCATGATGATGGCGATGTGTTGTGGAAGTCGTTCTATGTCAATTTGTTGTCTTAAGTCCATAATCAGAATTTGCTAAGGTTGCAGCCTCGTCCGTCGGGCAGGTTGAATTTCCATGTGAGCGACACGCGGGCCATGCCAAACCAGTCGTTGAAAGAGGCGTTGCCGCGTTGTTGTCCTGGCTTGTAGCTTTCCGAGGGGTCGGTGAGGTCGTAGTCGCCGTACAAGGCATGTTTGTCGGCGGCGGGATAAACGCCCTTCACGTCGTCGAGATAGTCGATGAAGGTTTTTTGCAGCCGCCATTCCACGGTGCCGGCCATGTGGCGCGACAGGGCGAACTTCAGGCCTACGCCAAAGGGGATGGAGAGGCCGACGGGGATGTCTTTGTAGGTCAGTTTCTCGTACCACTTTGCATCGCCCTCCAGTGGCGCTTCGGTGAGCTTGTCGCGCAGCGGCACAAGCTCGCCGCCGACCACGGCGTAGGGTGTGTATTGGAACACGGAGATGCCGCCGAAGATGTAGGGCGACATGTTCTTTTTCGGATTTCCCGTGTAGTATTCGACGAAGTTGAACTCGGCCACAAGGCTGAAGTCGTTGATGCGGGTCTTGAAGTTCAATGCGCGTTCAGGCCGCCATTTGACGACCTCGTCGGAGGCTTGCACTGTTGCGCGGCTGTAGTCGAAGCGGAACGTCCAGCGGTTGTCCCAGTTGAGGCGCACCAGTCCGCCGTATTGCAGCGACGACTGCCAGAAATGCTTGGCCGGGTTGATGTCGCCAATGTAGTAGCTTGCGCCCACATGCGGCCCTATTTCGAGGGTCTTGGGGTCGTTGAATTGGGCTTTGGCCTGGCAAACAAAGGCCAAGCAGCACAGAATCAGCAAGAAATGTATTTTCCTATTCATAATTTGAGCCTGCAAATTTACGAAACTTTTCATTGAAAACGGCTGAAATCAGTTTCTATTGTCTTTTCCCCACATCAATTTGTTTCGGATGGTGCCGAAGAAGTCTTCTCCGTGCATCCTGACGAGGTTGAGGCAGAAGCTCGCCTTGCGCACTTTGAGCTGCACGGAAGTGTCTAAGGCACAGGTTCTTGAATCCATGCTGAACACGAATTTTTTCTCGCGGCCTTCCACTTGGATGCTGATGAGGCTGTCGTCGGGGATGACGACGGGGCGCACGGTGAGGTTGTGCGTGGCGATGGGCGTGACGACGAAGTTTCTGGCGTTGGGCGCGATGATGGGGCCGCCTGCGCTCAGCGAGTAGGCCGTTGAGCCTGTCGGCGTGGCCAAGAGGATGCCGTCGCCCCAATAGGTGTTGAGATAGACATCATCGACAAACACCTTGACGGCTAACAGGCTATGTTCGGGATTGCGGATGACGTTGAGTTCGTTGAGGGCGTAGCGCATGTCGCCAAACACGTCGGCGGGCGAAACCAATTCGAGCAAGGTGCGTTGTTCGACGACATAATCTCCTGAAAAAACGCCATTTATCGCCTTTACGATTTCGTTTTTTGAGATGCTGGAAAGGAAGCCTAAGCGCCCCATGTTGATGCCCACCACGGGCATCCCCGAATCGAGGACTATCGGTACGGCATCGAGGATGGTACCGTCTCCGCCTATGGAGAACAGCAGGTCGGCCTCGAGATCGCGGTGCGATTCGAAGACACCGTACTTGATGCCGAAAGGCACATACGGCTCTATACAGGGGAGGAACAACTTGTAAACCAATATCTTAGAACCACTGTTCGACAGATGCATAAGCAACTGGCGCATATAGGCTCCGTTTTCGGGTGAGAAGTTTTTTCCAAACAAGGCGATGGTCATGGCGGTCGGGATTAGTGTTTTTGCTTTCTTTGCTTCTCGGCGAGGGTCTTGTCCAGGTCGAGGAGGAAATTGCGGGTCTTGTCGAGCGTTTCAAGCAGGATGATGCGTTCCTCGTAGTCGCTGAAGCGTTCTTTGAGGGCTGCTTTTGCGCCT
>ONVP01000055.1 GCA_900321315.1 uncultured Bacteroidales bacterium | reverse complement strand
CGACATGCCCGACAACGTGCGCGGCTGGCTGCAAGGCTACAGCGACGAGATTCAGGCCGCCATCAACAGCAAGGCGAAAGCCACCGCCGAAACCGCTAAGCAATGGAAAGACCTGATTGACGGCAACAGCAAGGCTGGCAGAGCCACAACCGAGGTTGAACCGCTCATCCAAACCAAATGGAACCAAAACAAATACTACAACGACCTTTGTCCAATTGCCGCTGGTGGTCCTAATGGCCACGCCTTCACAGGCTGCGTGGCCACCGCCATGGCGCAAATCATGAAGCATTGGAACTATCCATCGTATGGCATTGGTTCACATTCCTACACATGGAACGAACAAACTCTGAGCGCCAATTTTGGTGAAACCACTTACGACTGGAACAATATGGCAGATTATTACGAATACTATTATGTAAATGGAACCGACCCTTATTCCCAAGGACTTCCCGAACCTTCTGAAGTTGAAATTTCAGCCGTGGCCACGTTGATGTACCACTGCGGCGTTTCTGTCGATATGAACTATGGAGGTGGTGGTAGCGGAGCCTCTTCAGCAAATGTTGCCACAGCATTGAAAAGTTATTTCAACTATAGTCCGGCGATTGAATATATAAGAAAGAACGGCCCCTCCATAAGCTATACAGATGACCAATGGATTGCTATGGTGAAAGCTGAATTGAACGCATATAGACCTTTGCTTTACAGCGGCCAAGATCCCGATCCAGAAGGAAGCGGCCATTCTTTTGTGTGCGACGGATACGACAACAGCAACAATTTCCACTTCAACTGGGGCTGGGCCGGACACTGGGACGGTTATTTCTCCCTCAGCAACCTGAACACGGGGGCCAACAGCGGCGATGCAGGCGCGGGCAATGGCAACTACACGAGAGACCAATCCGCCATCTTTGGCATTGAGCCTGTGCAATGCGCCGCCGACAACCCCACCAACCTCGTCTGCACCATGACCGAATCCAACATCGCCAACCTGAGTTGGATTGCCGCCTCGGATGCCGCAAGCTACAACATCTATCGCAACGGCAACTTCGCGGGAAATTCCACCACCACTACCTTCACGGAAACCTTGTCTTCGGGCAGCCACACTTATTATGTGCGAAGCGTGGATGTCAACGGGAACCTCTCGCTTTCCTCAAACATAGTTACGGCCACCGTGGGCTACCAACAGCCCATAGTCAATGACTTGAGTGCCTCCCTTTCTGGCGACAACGCCGTCCTCAATTGGACTGCACCCCAATGGTGCTACCCAGAAACGCATTCGGCAATGGTGACATACGGAAATGAAACCATCAAGTCATATTCGGGTTCAAAATTGTGGGGCCATCGCTACCTCGCATCCAACTTACAACAATATGTTGGTAAAGCCGTTTACAAAGTATCTTTTCATGTTCGCTATCCCGGTTCATATACCGTTTATGTTTATAGCGGCACAACATCAAGCGGCTACCCCCAGCAACAAATGAGCAGTGCAGCAATAACTACAACTGCCGCTGGATGGAATGAAGTATCATTTAGCACTCCCGTTATCATCGATGAAACTAACGATATTTGGGTAATCATTAACGACCCAGAAAACGGAGAAACCATCAATGACCAAATGCGTTATAATGCGAGCTCATGTGAATTTACAGAACATAGATACGGCTTTTATTATGGAAGTTCGTTACCTTATATTTGGCAAAACACGGATAGTAATTACCCGAGAGCTTACCTCATCCGCACCTACCTCACCGATGGCATTTACACCTATAATCTCTACGACAACAATACCCCTGTGGCCTCAAACGTTTCGGGAACCACCTACGAAGTAGCCAATCCCGCCACCAACACCTCTCACTTTTACACCTTGAAGACCAACTACTATGCAGGCGAAACGGAAGCCTCCAACAAGGCTGGCCTCGCCCTCGGGACGGCTTCGCTCAGCAATTTGCAAATGGCCGCCAACGACCAAATGACCATCAGCGAAGGCAGCACCCTCACCGTCAGCGGCACGATGAGCAACGACAATGCCGCCAACCTCATCATTGAGGACGGCGCACAGCTCGTCCACTACTCCGAAGGCGTGAACGCCACCCTGAAAAAGCGCATCGCATCCTACACCGCCGAAAACGAGGGCTGGCACTTCATCGCCTCGCCCCTCACCCAAAGCATCACCCCAAGCACCGGAAACGGCCTGCTCAGCGGCAACAACTACGACCTCTATTATTACGACGAGCCTACACACTACTGGAGAAACCACAAAAACCAACAGTTCAACCTCGCCCCGAGCAAAGGCTACCTCTATGCCAACGAAGGTAAGCAAGTTGGCGTTGCGGACGATGTTTCGTACAGCTTCGACGACGGCTTCCAAGGCTGGACATTGATTGACACCGACGGCGATGGCTACAATTGGAAAAGCAACAACACCGATGCCTATTTGGGCGAAGGATGCCTCGCCAGCGATTCCTGGTGGAATAACAATGTATTGGAACCAGACAACTATGTCGTGTCACCCAAGTTCACATTTACATCCAGCTCAAGCATATCCTTCTGGGCTGCAGCTCAAGCATTCGATTACGAGGAGCATTTCGGAGTGGCCGTTTCGACCACAGACAATACCGACGCTACAAGTTTCACCACTCTTGCAGAATGGACCATGCCCGACGCCAACACATGGCATCAATACACGGTTGACCTCAGCCAGTATGCAGGTCAGGAAGGATATGTCGCCATCCGTCACTTCAACTGTTTTAACCAATGGACGCTTCGTATGGACGAAGTGGAGTTGAAAGAAGTGCTTACAGAAGGCCATTCCTTTGTCATGGAGGATGTTGTGCTCTCCTTCGCGGGAGAAGTCAGGGGCAGTTCCGCCTCGGTGAATGTGCCTTTGAGTTATGCCAGCCAATACGCGAAGCTGAAAGGCTTCAACCTTGTGGGCAACCCCTTCACTTGCAACGCCACCGTGAGCCAAGGCTTCTATGTGCTCAACCCGGCGGGCAGCGAAGTGGTGTTGGCCGAAACTGGCAGACAAATCGCCCCCTGCGAGGGCATCATGGTGCAAGCCACAGCGGATAACAATTACAGCGTTACTTTCACGAAAGCCAACGGTGCCAAGGGCGACAGCAACGGCCAAAGCCTCGACCTCATCGTGAAGCAAGACAAAACCGTCATCGACCGCGCCCGTATGCGCCTCGGCGAAGGACTAGGCATGGAGAAATTCAGCCTTGAAAACAAGGCCCAAACGAGCCTCGTCTTCCGCCACGACGGAAAAGACCTCGCCGTGGCCTACGCCAACGGCCTGAACGAGCTGCCGCTCCATTTCAAGGCTATCGAAGACGGCATCTACACCATCGCCATCGAAACCAACACCCTTGATATGGACTACCTGCACCTCATCGACAACATGACCGGCGCAGACATCGACCTGTTCTCCATGTCCACCTACACCTTCACCGCCAAAACCACCGACTACCCCAGCCGCTTCCGCTTGGTGTTCGTGCCGAACAGCGAGAACACAGTGAGCAACAGCGAGGAGTTTGCCTACATCAGCAACGGGGAAATCGTCATCATAGCGGACGCAGGCACTGCGTCCCTACAGGTGGTGGACATGATGGGCCGGGTTCTAGTTTGTAGGGACGCTTCGAATGCGTCCGCCATATCCACCACGGGAATCCCTGCTGGCGTGTATGTGTTGCGCCTGATTGACGGCGAGAATGTGCGGACGCAGAAAATTGTGATTGGATAATTCGTACCTTTGCGCCACAAATCAAACAACGTGGCAAACATTTCAAACCAACCCTATAAAAACAATGCCCGCATCGGCGCAATAGTCAAGGCTTTGCGCGATGGCGGGCATTTGCTTTGTTCCAATTTGACGGCTTCTTCCAAGGCTTTTGTGGTGGAGGAAACCTTCCGCCAGATGGGCGGGCAACACCTCATCGTGTGCGCCGACAAGGAGGACGCGGCCTATTTCTACAACGACCTCGAAAGCCTCCTCGGCGAGCGTGGCATGGACTACAGCAAGAAGCAAGTGCTCTTCTACCCCACTTCCTACAAACGTCCCTACGAACCCGAAAAACCCGACAATTCCTACATCCTCTCAAGGACAGAAGTCTTGCAGCGCGTTTCGACATCCGAGCGCAAAACCTTGATTGTCAGTTACCCCGAGGCATTGAGCGAAAAGGTTTTCACGCGCAAACTCTTGGCCAAAAACACCTTCAAACTTAAGGTCGGGGAAAAGGTCAATCTCGATTTCCTCACCGATTTGCTGTACGACTACGAGTTTGAGAACGTGGATTTCGTCGTCGAGCCAGGGCAGTTCGCCATCCGTGGCGGTTTGGTCGATGTGTTTTCCTTCGCCAACGACTACCCTTACCGCATCGAGTTTTTCGGCGACGAAGTCGATAGCATCCGCAGTTTCAACATTGCCGATCAACTCTCCATCGAGCAACTGAAACAAATCGTGCTGCTGCCCAACATGCAGGAACGCGCCTTCATCGAGGAACGCGAGGCCATCCTGCAATACCTGCCCGACACGACCACCGTCTGGCTCACCGACATGGCCTTCTTCGCCACGCAAGTCGATAAGGAATACGACCGCGCCATTGAGGGTTTCGAGAAACTGCAAGCCACACAGGAAGAGGAAATTAAAGCGTCGAAACCCGGGCAATTATTCAGCAAGTCCGAGGAACTTTTGGACTGCCTGAAAAAACGCAGAACAGTGGAATTTGGCACCTCAAGCAAACTCCCAACTCCTAACTCCACACTCCACACTCTCAACTTCAAAACAAAGCCTCAACCCATCTTCAGCAAAAACTTCCAGTTGCTTTTCGACGACATCGCCCAGCACAAGGAAGAAGGCTACCGCGTCATCGTGTTCTCCGAAAGCAGCAAGCAACTTTCTCGTATTCAAGCGATTCTTAACGACATCAACCACAATGACGAACTGCACCGCGACTTCGAAACCGAGACCATCGCCATCCACGGCGGCTTCATCGATGAAGACTTGAAGGTGTGCTGTTACACCGACCACCAAATCTTTGAACGTTACCACCGCTTCCATCTGCGGGACAACTTCTCGACCAAGCAGGCCATCACGCTGAAAGACCTCTACGAGCTGAAGCCCGGCGACTATGTGACCCACATCGACCACGGCATCGGGCGCTTCGACGGCCTCGAAACCATCGAGAACAACGGCAAGCCGCAAGAGGCTATCCGCCTGATTTACAACAAAGGCGACCTGCTTTATGTGAGCATCCACTCGCTGCACCGCATCGCCAAATACAGCAGCAAGGACGACACCGAGCCACATTTGAGCACCCTCGGCAGCGGCGCGTGGAACCGACTGAAAAACAAGACGAAAAGCAAGGTCAAGGACATTGCGCGTGAGCTCATCAAGCTCTACGCCGAGCGCAAACGCACGCCCGGATTCCAGTTTGGGCCCGACAACTACCTGCAAAACGAGCTGGAGGCTTCGTTCATCTACGAGGACACGCCCGACCAACTGAAAGCCACCAACGACGTGAAGCGCGACATGGAAAGCGAGCACCCGATGGACCGCCTCGTGTGCGGCGACGTGGGCTTCGGCAAGACCGAAGTGGCCATGCGCGCCGCCTTCAAGGCCTGCTGCGACTCCAAGCAAGTGGCCGTGCTCGTGCCAACCACTGTGCTGGCTTTGCAACATTACCATACCTTCACCGAGCGCTTCGACGGCTTCCCCGTCACCATCGAATACCTCAACCGATTCAAGACGACGAAACAACAGACCGAAATCCTGAAAAAACTCGAAAAAGGCGAAATCGACATCATCATCGGGACGCACCGATTGACTGGAAAAGATGTGAAATTCAAGGATTTGGGCTTGCTCGTCATCGATGAGGAGCAGAAATTCGGCGTGGCCGTGAAGGAGAAACTGAAAGAGATGAAAGCCAACGTCGATACGCTGACTTTGACCGCCACGCCCATTCCAAGAACCCTGCAATTCTCGATGATGGGCGCGAGGGATTTGAGCGTCATCACCACGCCGCCGCCCAACCGCTATCCCGTGCAGACCGAGCTTCGCGGCTTCGACGGCGAACTCATCCGCGACGCCATCCAGTTTGAACTCGCCCGCAACGGTCAGGTGTTCTTCATCCACAACCGCATCCAGAACATCATGGATGTGCACGACTTCATCCTGAAATACGTGCCGGGCGTGCGCATCGCCGTGGCCCACGGCCAGATGGAAGGCGCTAAACTTGAGGACATCATGCTCGGTTTCATCAACGGCGACTATGACGTTTTGCTTTGCACCACCATCGTGGAATCGGGTTTGGACATCCCTAACGCCAACACCATTATTATTAATGAGGCGCACCGTTACGGTCTCAGCGACCTCCACCAGTTGCGCGGGCGCGTGGGTCGTTCCAACAAGAAAGCCTTCTGTTATTTATTGACGCCGCCATTGAACACCCTCACCCAAGAAGCCCAGAAACGCCTCCGTGCCTTGGAGGAGTTTTCCGACCTCGGCGAAGGCATCAACATCGCCATGCGCGACCTCGACATTCGCGGTGCGGGAAATATCTTGGGCGCGGAACAAAGCGGTTTCATCAACGACATCGGCTTCGAGACCTACCACAAAATCCTCGATGAGGCCATCGCCGAACTGAAAGACACTGAATTTCAATACCTTTTCGACAAGGAAGAGGAGAAAACATACGTCACAGACTGCACCATCGAGACCGATATGGAGGTGCGTTTCCCCGCCGACTACATCAACTCGACGCAAGAGCGCGTGAGCCTATACAGCGAACTCGACCGCACCAAGACCGAGGAAGCCTTGATGAAGTTCACCGATCACCTCATCGACCGTTTCGGGCCTATTCCAAAGCAGGTGAACGACCTTTTAAACACCGTGCGCCTCCGCTGGATCGCCAAGGACTTGGGCTTCGAGAAGATTCTGCTGCGCCACCACAACATGACGGCCTATTTCGTGAGCAACCAAGAGTCAAAATACTTCGAGAGCGCGACCTTCCAAAAACTGATGCAATATATCATGAGCCACCCGAAACGCACCGCGCTCAAAGAAACGAATGATAAATTGCAACTCTCTGTCAAAGAAGTCAGTACGGTGACACAGGCATTGGAACTGATTAAAGAAATGCAAAATTCGTAACACTTTTTTTGTTTTTGGATATTTTTTTGTATTTTTGCCAAATCATTATTCAATTATTCTTACTAATTATAAACCTTTTAATACTTAACACCATGAAATCACGTACTGTTATTGCATTGTTAGCCGGTGCCGCTGTTGGTGCCGTTTTAGGCATCTTTTTAGCTCCCGACAAGGGAGAAGAAAGCCGTAAGAAAGTGAAAAAGACGGCAGAAGACTGTATCGACAAGGTAAAGGGGTCACTGTCGAACCTAAAGAAAGGCAAGGACGAAAATGTCGAAGAATCAGAAGAAGAATAGATTTACGGCTCCCGTCGACAGACTGGTGCAAGAAACCACAGGCTATGTCAACGCGCAGATCGACAACGTGAAGCTGCGTTCAGTGAAAGGTCTCTCGCAAAGCACTTCAGCTGTTGCCGGTCTTCTGGTCATCTTCATCGCCGTCGGTGTCTTGGTGACAACCCTGTCTTTTGCGGTTGTCCTGTGGCTCGGCGAGCTGATGGGTAGTTATGCATTGGCCGCCCTCATCATGTCGGGCGTGCTGCTGATAGCCGTAGCGGTGCTCATTCTGCTGCGCAAGCAACTCTTCAAGAATAGCTTCATCAGCATGTACACCGATATCTTCTTCCAAAAAGAGTCGAAACCCGAATTCCTGAAAACGATGGAAGTCCTCGATATGGCCATTTGGAATGCGGAAACCCGCATCAAGGATAAGGAAGAAGACATCTCAGACGCATTCACCAATTGCAAGGAGTTTTACGCTCCCAAGAACCTGCTGGGCATAAGCGTGAACAAGTTGGGCGACTGGGTCTCCACAGCTATCAGCTCGCTTTTGGGAAAGAAAAAGAAGAAGAAATAACGCAGAGAAGGCAAAGCCTAACGCAATTCCCAGGAATCGGCACCTTTCATGCCAATTCCCTTCGGGTCAAAAGCGTGGCTTTGCCTTCTCTCTTTTGTCGCTCGTACGACCCTAACGCCTCGAAAGCCCAAGAAAAGCTATGGTATTCAACCAAGAAAGCACATTATGAGCCACCTGAAGCGCATTGTGCTCAAAGAGGCTAACGACAAGATACAACTTACTGTAAAAGAACCGAGTACAGTTATACAGGCATGGGGATTACTGCGGGAAATGCAACAAGGTTGAGCACTGGAAAAACGCTACAAAAACAGCCTCACCACCTCGAAGGCTTCGGCATACTTGCTGCCCACTTGAACGCCACGCGCACGCGCCAACGAGCGGATGAAGTCGTCGGAGAGGTAGTCACGGCGGCCTTGCGAACGGTATTCCCTTAGTGCCAGAATCTTGGTTTGGATATGTTCCTCTTCCAGCTTGACAAAGCATTGCGTGTTGAAAGTCAGGTTGTTCCAAATCAGTTCATAACCTAAGATGGTCGTATTCTTGAACGCCCTAAGCCCTTCCTGTGCGACGGTGGTATGGTCTTGGTGGATGTCGTGCAAACTCGGCATGAACACCACATCGAAATGCTTCATGGCCCGGATCTTGATGAGGTCGTCCAGAACCTCCTGCCGCGAATAATTGAGTTTCCTGACCTGATAGTTGAAGACGAGGAGGTCGTCGGGCTTGATGCCGAGCACTGCCGTTGCCGCACGCACTTCGGTTTTGAGGATGTCTTTGGGGAAGCCCTCCGGCACCGACTCCTCGGCGGTGGAGAAGGCCGCGTAGGTAACGTGTTTCCCCTCGCTGATGAGCTTGTTGATGGTGCCACCCATGCCCAGTTCGCCGTCGTCGGTATGGGGTGCAAGCACTAAAATGTCGTTATAGTTGAGCTTCATCGCTAGTGCTTTTTTTCGAGCTTTTTGGCTGGATTGCCGATCATGACTGCACCTTCTTCCACCTCTTTCAGTACTACGGCACCCAATCCCACCAAGGCTCGGTCGTTGATTCTCGTTTGCTCCTTCACGGTGATGTTGGCCGCCAACCAGCAGTTTTCGCCCGTGTGGGTGCCACCGCCAAGGAACGCGCCCGACACCACGAAAGTGCCCCTTTCAAGATGGCAGTTGTGCGAAATATGGACGAGATTGTCTATCTTCACATAGTCGTCAAGGTAGGTGTTGCCCATCGTGCCGCGGTCCACGCAGGTGTTGGCACCGATATAGACATGGTCGCCAATGACCACACCGCCGGTATGGGGGAAATAGACGGGCTGTCCGTCGGCATCGCGCTCGAAGCCGAAACCCGACTGGCCCACCACAACACCCGACTTGATTTCGCAATGCTTGCCCACCGTCACCTGATTGTCCAAAACGACATTGGGATGCAGCCATGTGTAGTCGCCAATCTTGCAACGTGATGAAACAAAGCAGTTTGCGCCAATGGTGACACCCTCTCCAATGACTGCGCCTTCTTCGACGACAGCCGTAGGATGAATCCCGCTTTGGGGAGGCTTGGCAGCGAAAAACTTGCTGATGGCCTTGATGAAGTCCAATCGCGCATTGGGCGAAACGATATGGGGACAATGGAGTTTCCCAGCATAATCAGGCGTAACGATGGCCACGATGGCCTTTTGCCCGTCCAACTGTTCAACAAATTCATCCTTGAATTTCTTGGCGAAAACCAGTGTATTAGGCTTAATGTCAGCCAATTGCGAATAGCCGACAAGTTCAATGTCCTCGCCGACAAGCTCCAATCCGAGTGATGATGCGATTTGTGATACCTTAACCATTTGATTGCTAATGTTTTAATTGTTTTATCTAAAACTTGGATTTATGCAAAAGTAGTAAAAAATACAATCGGTGCGCCGAATCTTTTCTCATTTCCAAAACTCCGCCCCGTCAGCGCCAATTTCCTTCGGGTCGAAGACAGGGTCTTTGCCTTCCTTTTTTTGCCGCTCGTATGACTTCAACGCCTTGAACGCCTTGGGCGAGAGCAGCAGAATGGCGATGATGTTCACCCAAGCCATGGCGCCCACGCCGGTGTCGCCGATGTCCCAAATCATCTTGGCCTCATAAAGCGATCCGACGAAGACCATCGCCACCGTGCCGAGGCGCAACACCCATGTCAAGACGCGCTCCTTCTTGCCCTTGCCGAAGAGATAGACGAGGTTGGTTTCCGCGTAGTAGTAATACGCCATGATGGTTGTGAAAGCAAAGAAAAACAAGGCGACAGACACGATGATGCCTCCCCAATTGGCACCCAACAACGTGCCCAAGGCGGCAGAGGTGTAGCTGACATCAGGCGCAGCCAAGGTCGCGCCTTCGGCGGCAATGAGGATTTTTCCAGATGCATCGAAAACGTTGTAGGTTTTGCAGGCTAAAATCATCACGGCGGTGGCAGTGCATACCAATAAGGTGTCGATATACACCGAAAAAGCCTGCACCAATCCCTGCTTGACGGGATGCGACACCTTGGCCGCGCCCGCCACGATGGCACCCGTGCCCTGACCGGCCTCGTTGGAATAGATGCCGCGCTTCACGCCCCAAGCGATGGTGGCACCAAGAATGCCACCCACGGCCTCATTCATGCCGAAAGCGCTGCGAATCATGTCCATGAACACGGCAGGCACCTCACGGATATGGAAGGCCAACACGACGAGCGAGAGCAGCACATACAGAACCGCCATGAACGGCGCCACGATTTGCGCCACGTTGGCGATGCGCTTCACGCCGCCCATCACCACGAGGCCGATGAGCAAGGCAACCGCCCCGCCCACGATGGCCGGATTGACGCTGAATGTGTTGGCAAAAGAGATGGCGATGCCGTTGGACTGCACGGGCGGCAAAAACCAGCCGCAAGCCAGCACCGAAATGGCTGCAAAGAATACCGCGAGCCACTTGCTGTGCAAGCCTTTCTCAATGTAATAGGCCGGCCCGCCTCGGAACTGGCCCTTGTGTTCTTCCTTAAAGATTTGCGACAAGGTCGCCTCGGAGAAGGCTGAACCTGCGCCCAAAAAAGCGATAATCCACATCCAGACAATGGCACCCGGACCGCCATAGCCGATGGCCGTGGCCACGCCAACAATGTTACCCGTGCCCACACGCCCCGACAAAGCCATCGAAAAAGCTTGAAAAGAGGTGATGCCCGTCTTTTGGGAATGGTCGGTGGAAAACAGCAACCGCGCCATCTCGCGAAAACGCCGCACCTGCACAAAGCGCGTGCCGATAGAGAAATACAGGCCTGCCAAGAGGCAAATGGCCACCAACGCGGGACTCCACACATAGCCGCTGATTGTTTGTATGATTTGTTCCATAACTAAAAGCCTATCATTTTATAACACTGCGGCAACACGCCGAATCTGTTTCAGTTTCTCCATAAACCACTCGTTGCGTTCAGCCATCATCATATCGTACTCGTTCTGCATGGCCAAGAGCGGCGCGGCATCCACTCCCAAAGCGGCTTCCATCATCAAAGCCAACTCGGGATTAAGGGCACGTTTACCGTTCAGCACTTCATTGAGGGAGGAATATGATACGCCCATATCTCTGGCCAAACTGCGTTGGGAAATACCAC
>ONVP01000020.1 GCA_900321315.1 uncultured Bacteroidales bacterium | reverse complement strand
TCATGGGTGCAAAAGTACGAACAAAACGCAATATAGACTTTCGCCCGAATTGCGGAGTCCATAGTATCGTCGGTTTCATCAAATGCACTATCTTTGCCGCAAATTTCAAAACCAATCATCATGAATCATATAAAAACATTACCCTCCAAGAGAGGAATATTGGAAGTTTTTAAAGGATTCCTTGTGCTTTTGGCAATTGTGTTTTTGACAGGTTGTGCTTCACAAAAAATATCTACCTTAGTCGGTGGTGAGTATGATGCTGCGAAAGATGCAACAGAGTATTTCGTTTTCCCACTAGGCAAAACAGAACTTCCGGGCAAATGGGAAAAAGGCAGGTATAGTCAAGTGTCAGGGCAGCAGTTCTTTCACAATCAAGACTCCATTGTTGTAGCCGTTGCATTTAACAGATTTGATTCTTACGAGTTTAATCAAAGAGGTTCGCTAAAAGGATTCGATTTTATTCAAGGATTCTACGAATGGGAATCGAAGTATTTTGAAAATCAAGGATTTACTGTTCAAATAATTGAAAGCGATAGGGAAAAGAATTATATCATCTATCAAGTTTATAGCAAAAAAGCGGACGTGTGTTTTTTAATTGCCGAAAAGAACGGTAATGTGGGTAGCTTTTCTACATGTTCCGCTGAAAAATGGACAGAAAATGAAAGAGTTGCGTTTCTAAAAACACTTTTCCAAGAATTCACAAAATGAATATTAAACCTTCCTTACTTGCAAGTCACCCTGTAACTAAGGATGGCATTATAAAGCGAAATGGTTAACAACGGCGCATGAACCACGCCAAGATAAACCGTGTTCGGATTAAAAAAGTTCATCATGTTATATAATCCGATGATAATACCGATGATGGATGTAATCCTATAGGTCACGATGTTGACTTTTGGCAGATTCAAAGTCAGAATTGTCAAAAACAAGGGTGTCGTCAGACAAAAGGCCGTTGCCGTATTCCTTTTGAAGAAATGCAGCAGGTTCCAATCCATTTCTCCATGAGAGGTAAAAGGACACAGATAGGCAAACAAGGCAAAAACCATCATTTTCTTGATGCTCTCTCAAGTTTTTCCATACTTTTGATAAAACCGCTCAAAAACATAAAAAACTGCAACCCGAAGTGCGTCGATGGCTTCCTGATTGGCAATAAGGTATTTGATAAAGTGTCTAATCTGTTCATTTTTTCATTTTTAAACACTAAAAACCGTATATGGATGTTTATGTCAATAAAACTGGATTGTTATGAAACGAAAAGAGAAGTTTTCCATTGCGAAACGTTTGCATAGCTTCCGCTATGCGTTTGCGGGTTTAGGAGTATTGTTCCGCGAAGAGCATAATTCTTGGATACATACTTTGGCAGCTATTCTGGCTGTTATAATTGGGTTTGTGTTTCATATCCGTCCTTGGGAATGGGTCGCTATTGTCATAGTGATTGGAATGGTGTTTACTGCCGAAATCATCAATTCTTCGTTGGAACGGACTGCGGATTTTGTGAAAGCAGAACGTGATGAAAGAAAGCGCGACATAAAAGACCTTGGAGCCGCAGCTGTCTTGATGTGTGCCATAACAGCGGCTATCGTTGGAATGATTGTCTTTTTGCCCAAAATCATAAACTTGGTTTCTGCTATGTAGCTACATCATCGTTTCCAGCACTTCACCAAATTGTTAATTGCAGCAAAACTACAAAAAAATCCGCAACCTAAGCCTTTGCTCGGATTGCGGATTATTGATTGTCGAAAATTTACAAGTTTTTGCCCAGTTCGTATGCCTCCTGCAACTTGCCGTTGCCCTCAATATCTCGGGGCATGGTCACTCCGCCGCAGAAAAGCGTTCCAGCGAGGCGGCTCTTGGGGAAGCAGTCTATCCATCCGGTGAGGCCTGTTTCTGCGCGTTTCGGGGTCTCTTCTTCATTCTCGGTAGCTGTGGCCAGCAGATACACATCGCGGAAATTGTAATCTTTGGGATACATGGCATTCATTCGGTCGATAAGGGTCTTCATCTGGCCGCTCATCTCGTAGTAGTAGATGGGCGTTGCCCAGCACACTACATTGGCATTAAGCACCTGCTCCATGATGGCTGGTACATCGTCCTTAATCACACATGTGCCCAACTTCTGGCAAGCCAAGCATCCGACACAGAACTTGATTTCTTTGCCTCTCAGCGAGATAAATTCAACTTGATGGCCAGCGGTTTTTGCACCTTCGGCGAACTGTTCCGCCAGCGCGTGACTGTTCGATCCTGGGCGGAGGCTGGTTGAGATAATGGTTAGTTTTTTCATATATGTAACAAATGTTTGAGTATTGACTATCCAAGCAATATATCCAACATGTCCTTTTGATGTTGTTTAATGGTTTCAAAATTCCAGTCTCCGTTATTGTCTTTGCATATCTGCATCATTATCCAAAATTTAAGTGAGGCAACACCTATGCGGTTGATTTTACCTGACGTGTCTTTTAGATAATGGTCTATTTTGGTCTGCGGATCCCAATTTGAACCCATGCTGTTGGCCGATGCCGAAATCATGGCATAATTGCCAAAACAATTGATTTGATTCTCATTGGGCGCATTTTCCTTGATTATATTGGCTTGTGGAAAATAATGCTCAAGGCTACGACGTGTACGTGAAAAATAAAAGTTGTTGAAAATATCCAACTCAAAATCGGAGCAACCTAACCGCTTGAAAAAATTGTGGCGTTCCGTGCTGCCTTTTCGTGATTTCTCGCCACGAAGTGTGTCAGAATAAAGTTCCCATATCCTGTAATCCAAATAATTGAAAACAAAAAGGGGGACACCAGCAGACTTTTCTGTTCCATCGCCGTAAATTTCGGAAAAATCTTTGGCTGTTTTTTGAGGCAATGTATTGTCATCGAGAAAAAAGCCAGACAAAATGTCGTTGTCGAAGCTATTTGGATTGGGCGTGTTTACTTCGTTAAGATTTTCTTCGTCAAGATAAACTTTATAAATATATCCGTTGGCGAGGTTTTCCACAAAATTCTTATAATCTTGCACATCAGCCTGATTATTAATCAAGTACAAAAGAAGATAAAATAGATAGTTTTTCCTTTGGCGTGCAGTAAACGAAACCTCAAACATAGATAAAAGATGGACAAGTTTATCTTGCAATGGTTTGTTGTTGTCGGCAAGATTTTTTGGTACCCACTCTTTTTTGTCACTGTCTTGTCGCAGCAAAATTTGTAGCTGCCAGGGGTTGGAACCGTAAACATCGTCTTCGTTGGCATGGTGTACAACAAAGTTATCTAGGAAATATCTTGCTTTCAAAAGATTGATGGCAAACTTTTTGACTCTATCAGTATCGAATTCAACTTTTCGGAACTCTTTCAGCAGTTCTTTGTCATCTAGCACAACACCAGAATCAGACATCAACGTAATTTTCAAGACGATTAGCAAAAAATTGGGGAAGTCGATTATCGGTTGAAAACTCTCTTTTACCACCTTGCCATTTGTAAGCGGCTTAAACATGTTGCCTTCTAAGATTTTGTTGATCGATATTTTCCCCTGACCTTGCTCATATTTAAGTGTTAGTGAATCAAAATCCGACAAGTTTCGAATGTCAACATCGCTGATGTTTTGTTGCACATAGACTGACATTTGAGCACAGGCTTCCCAAATTATGTTGAAATCCCCCCGCTCTTTATTCGATGTCAATTTTTGCATAAGGTTCGCTTTCACAATCTCATGTTTTTCAAGTTGCTCGCCGCGAGAGTTCATCACCTCAAAATAATGATTAAGGTCAATGTCGCGTGGCACTTGATAATGAATTATCTTTACCTCGTTCAAAAAATATCTTACGAAATTAGTTTTGTCACCTTCGGAGACAACAATCCCATTGTAGGCACTTTCGGCAAACTTGTAGCCATTGACAATTGCATTGTCTTTTTCTTCAATGTGTTGAAAATCTTTAAGATGTTCTATGGTCTTGTCGGATTTCTTTCTTGCTCGGTATTTCAGAGGATTGTTGACACCGATATTTAAAACAGCCATAAGAATCCTGATTGTAGTAAGACGCTGTTGTCCATCTATGATTTCAAAAACATCATCATCTTTGCGAAAAGAAACCAAAGTGCCTATGTAATAGGGTTTTGAAGAATCCTTTTTCATTGCATCATAAACATCCTGTATCAAAGCCGATATTTCGTCCCACTCCCAAGCATAGTTGCGTTGATAGATAGGAACTTCGAAAACACAATGTTTACCTGTGACAAACAATTGGTTTATAGACATTTCATTTAATGGCAACTCTTTCATTTCACATTCTGTATAAAGTTGTATTTTTTGAAAAAATGAAGGTATTGTTTGTAAACTCCATACTCCTTTTCGTCGATTTTGTCCACATTTGCATTAATCGGCTCAAGCATGTCGGACAATTCAGAAATCAACCTGTTGGGCACATCTGTTTCAACTATCATTTTATAGATGTTAAAATCGTTTGATATCCTGCTTGGCGAAGTTCCCATGACATAGTTTTGTGCCACAAGCCAACCGACATTCTGATATTGTGCCCTCATTGAATAAGCCCAAACAAAAGCGAACTGTACAAATTTTTCGAAATAATCAATGTCTGTTTTGGATGGAATAATTGGGCAGAAACGGTCAATGTAGAGCAACAAAGCAGCGTCGAATATCAATCGTGTAATCCTATTTCCTGTGCCTCGATTGAAATGTTTGTCCAAAGTGTAAACGATTTCATTTCCATTGATGAAGTGTCCGACGTATTTGTTGTTGTTTTTGATGTCCGCAAGCAAATCGAAATAATGTCTTGTGTACTCAAAAAACGGTTTTCCAGCAATCACAGGAGTGTTTATCTGAAATGGTTTGAGCTGTTTTCCGCCTGTAACAAACGGTACTTGCGAGCGATTGAGGCTATCTGCGTATGCAAACGCACCTTTGTAAAACTGTGCATAAGGATGATTATCCTTGGAAGATACGCCCTTAAACATGTCTATATTCCCCTCGTTGAGTACGTTGGCATAATTGCCTTTGAGCCATTCTTTCAGTCGGTAAAGATATTCATTAAAGAGTTCCGAAAGTTTTCTTTGGTCACAGTCTTCCCAATATTTGACGGCCTTTTCTGTCTCAATGACACTCTCGTTTCTCATCTCCCTAAGATGGTAGGCTTTCAAGAGATCGTGCGGATAAAGTGCCTTGCCTCGCGCGTTTTGCGAATCAAAAAACTGAAATGCTTCTGATAAATCATAAGTAATCACAACTATAAGTTCGCATTGTGATTTTATAAAATCCAATAATTTTTGTTTGTCATCGAAGTTTTCAAGCCGACGTTGTACTGTCCTGAAATTGTTTATGACGTTGTGTAGGTTGTAATCATTCTGTGTCAGGCTTTCATTTAGGAAGTTGATGGTTTCGCAATTCAACACCTTAAGCAATAGTGCAAAAGTAATTGTCCGCTGTTGCCCGTCAACTATATTGTAAACACCTTTTTCGTTATGCAGAATCAATGTTCCAACCCGATACACCTCTTTGTTGTCGTCCATGGCCTGGACGATGTCTTCGAGAAGTAAGTTGACATTTTTTGCAGTCCATTTATAAGGACGTTGATAGTCTGGGATTTTAAGGGCAATCGATTGTCCTGTACTCGAAATTTTGTTTTCAAGCAACAAATCCCCAATAGTTGTAATTGCCAATGTTAGTTGGTTCGACATATTAATAACCTATTTATTGTCCTCTCCAATCACTTCCCAATGTCCGCCTTTTGCGGGACCCACGCGGCGGATGAGGCCTTTGGCTTGAAGGGTTTTGATTTGCCTTGCAATGTTTCGTCTATCTATCCCTATAATATTTGCCATTTCCTGAAAGGTTATCTCACCGTTGCCCCGAATGAGTTCGACGATTTTCAGTGACGTTTTCAGTGACGTTTTCAGTGACGTTTTCTGCGAACTTGAAGTGCTCTCACCCAACTCCTTCTCATTTTCCACCTGCGAAACTTCGGACAACGCACTTTTCAGTGCGGCGAAATGGACGCGCAAGCCATTGCCTATCAGCTCGTATCTTGGATTGTCTGCTCCAATTTCCGCACAAGCTTTGCATATTTTCTGGATGCCGCGCCCCCATGTCTCGATATACCCAGCATAATAGAAGGCATTGGCAATGTTCTCGTTGTAAGGGATGGACTCGTGGGGCTGCATCAGTGTGTCAACTGTCCAGCCTTCCGGCAAGATGCAGCGATTGCTGATGATGATGGCCTCATTCTCGATACGAATCTGTATGGGCGTGCCAAACATGTAGCAATTGTGGGCGATGGCGTTATAGACAGCCTCACGAATGGCATCTCTCGCAAACGGATAGGTTTCAACCCGCCTGTCGTGCTCGTAGGTGATTTTTGCCTTCAGATACTTCAGATAAATCAGGTCGATTACCTTGTCGGCAATCTTTATCAGGGAATCCTCCAAAGTGTCTTGGTACAGCAGATCCACCTCGCCGCTGAACCTTCCTATTTTCACGAAACTGCCGACCTGAATCCGGCTTGGGTCGCTATGGAACAGCAAGACCGCCGACCGTTTCAACTTACCATCGGCCATCAAATGCAACTTGCTTAAGAGTTCCTCGTTTGAAACCTCCAAATCCTCTCTTGTCATCCGGTTGCTTCTCAATGCCTCGCGACGGAATATCTTGAAACTCTCACCGTCCAAATCATCAACAGTTACGTCGTCAACAGTGACATCTTCCCATCGAAAACCTGTTTTGCGCATGATAAATTCCGACAAGGCCATCCCCGTCAGTTGTTGCTTGGTGCTGCCGCTTCGGTAATGGAATTCTCCATGGTAGCTAACAGGATAGGTGCTGGGCTTGACCTTTATCTCAATGTATTCCAACCCGCATTTTGTCAGTTTGTCAACCTCGGCCACGACACCCAATCCCGATTGTATTTGGTTTGGAATGTCCTCCATCAGTTTTGCCGCATCGCGCAAACCGACCACTTCTCCTTTGTCATTCACGCCGATATATATCGTTCCGCCCTGCGCGTTGGCGAAGCCGCATATCCATTTCAGATACTCTGTGCGCCACGTTTCCTTGTACTCAACATTTTGGTTTTCAGACATCGTTACTTTTAATTTTCAACCCGCAAAGATACTCATTTTTCGACAACGACTCGCAACTTGCCGTGTTGGATTGAATGAAATCACAATGCCTCTATAACCTTTGGGCGCGATTTGCCCCGTAATCGTATAGGCGGGACTGTCGCCATGTTTGTCGTCAGAAAACTCGTCCAAACCTGTGTGAATTGGCTGTAGCGAGAGTGTAACCGTCACATTGCCTCCGCCTGCATTGACAAAGCGTCGCACATCCTCAGCCGACATGCCGTCGAGTTTGCCGATGCGTGTGTACGACCATGAATTGCTGCCGTAGAAAATGCAGATGTTGTCGCCATTATACAATACGATGTCGCCCGCCGAGGTAGTGACTTGATGGTCGGCAGTCGGGAACGACAGACCCAAGGCACCTACTTTCTCGAAATTGCCGTAGTCGTGGGCTTCGTATGTGATGTTTTCCGTTTGCAAAGCCGCTACCAAAGCCCGAGTGCCGACATTGTCCTCCATCGTGACGGAGCGGGTTTCCTCTCCGATGGTTACATAGAGTTTTTCCGTCATGGTTTGTGCTGTAATGTTCTCTTTCGTGCAGCCGCAAAGTAGAACGACCGTAAAGTAAATCAACAGTTTGGATTTCATCGCAGTCCTTATTTCAGGTTGTTGCGGAAGAACTTCTCCAGTTTGTCGAATGGGATGTAATTGCCTTCGCCGCCGTCGTAGAGGTCGCAATGCGAGGCTTCGGGGATGATGAGCAATTGCTTGTTCTCGGGCGCTGGGTTGGGCTTTCCAACAAAGTTGTAACCCTCGGCCTGGCCTTCCACCATATACTTGTAGGCGGCCTCGCCGAAGTAGCGCGAATGGGCTTTCTCGCCGTGTATCACCATGACGGCAGAGCGAATCTCATTGATGTAATAGAGGAAGCGGGCATTGCTATAGGCTTCGGTGCCGACGATGCGCCAGCCATCGTTCGAGTTGCCCGAGCGGGCGTGATAGCCGCGTGGGGTCTTGTAGTAGGCGTGGTAGTCTTTCACGAACTGCGGGGCATCCTCGGGCAGCGGGTCAATAACACCACCAGCCATGGCCATTGGGTCGGTCAGACGCTGTTTGGCCACAGCCTTGCGAGCGGCATGCCGCGATTCCTCTTTGTCCTCGCTGTCGAAGTAGCCGTTGCCACCGACGCGGGTCATGTCGTACATCGTACTGGCCACAGTGGCCTTGATACGCGGGTCTGCTGCTGCGGCGTTTAACGCGATGCCACCCCAGCCGCAAATGCCAATGATGCCGATGCGTTCGAGGTCAACGTTGTCGAGTTTGGAAAGGTAATCGACGGCAGCCATGAAGTCCTCGGTGTTGATGTCGGGCGAAGCCGTGCGACGAGGCTCACCGCTACTTTCACCTGTGTAGGATGGGTCGAAAGCCAGCGTCACGAAGCCTCGTTCTGCCATCCGCATGGCGTAAAGTCCGCTTGACTGCTCCTTGGTGGCTCCGAAAGGGCCACTGACGGCAATGGCAGCCAGTTTACCTTCCGCTTCTTTGGGCGTGTAAAGGTCAGCGGCTAGTGTCAAGCCGTACTGTGTTTCAAAGGTCACTTTCTGGTGGTTTACATTTTCGCTCAATGGGAACACCTTGTCCCATTCTTGTGTCAGTGTCAGTTCCTGTTTCATGGTCTCTGTCGTTTGTTCGTTGTTGTTGCAGCAGGCGGCCAACATCAATGCCGTAGTTGCTAGGATGATTATTTTCTTCATTTTCAGTTGATTTGATTTCTGTATTCAGTAGGCGACAACCCCGTCTGTTTCTTGAACAGCCGCGTAAAATGTTGTGGATAGTCGAAGCCGAGGCTGTAGGCGATTTCCGACACTGAAAGAGTCGAGCCGAGCAAGTCACGCTTCGAGAGGTCGATGATTTTGTTCTGGATGTAGCGTTGCGCCGTCATGCCTGTTTCCTTCTTGATGAGGTCGCCGAAATAGCCCGTCGAGAGACAGAGTTTGTCGGCGAAATAGGCTACTGTCGGGAAACCCTTCCGTGCGGCAAGGCCCTCTTTGAAATAGGTGTTCAGATGGCGGTCGAAGTCGGCCAAGAGGTCTTTGTTTACCACCTCGCGGGTGATGAACTGGCGGTCGTAGAAACGCAGGCAGAGGTCAAGCAATAGCCCGATACGGTCGCAAAGCAGTTCGCGGCTGTGCTTGTCGATAGGGTGGTCGAGTTCTTTGTGGATGCTTTCCAAAATTTCCATGTAGTCGTGCCGCTCACGCTCCGAGAGGTGCAAGGCTTCAGCCTCGTCGTAGGAGAAAAAAGTATAGCGTTCCATCTTGCGGCTCAAAGCCGTGCCGTGGATGAGGTCGGGATGGAAGAGCAGCCCGATAGACTGGGGCATGGCATCGGTGTTTGTAGGCTCTGCCTGCACCATCTGTCCGGGGGCGAAACTTACTACCGTGCCTTCGGCGTAGTCATAATGGCGGCGGCCATATTTCAGGCTGCATCCCACACCGTTTTTGAGCCACAGGGCATAAATGCCGTAATTCATGCGTGAACGGCCGAAGTCGTTCTTGCTTTGGCTCATATCCACGATGCTCACCAAGGGGTGCAAGGTCTCAAACCCGCAGTGGCGGTTGAACTTTTCGACGCTGTCGAGTATGACGATTTCATTTTCCATGCTGCAAAAGTAGGGCAATAATACAGGAAATCACCTACCAATTTTGCGGATTGTAAAAAAAAGCCGCAACCTCGCCGACCTACAGGCCGAAGGCTTTGTGGAGCGGACTAAGGAAGGGGGATATGTTCGGAATAAAAGGGGATGAATGTTGGAGTATTAGAAAAAGGACTTATCATCCTATATGCCCTCAGCCATCCGCCTTCCGGCATCGTAGGCTTTCTGCAAGTCGTTCTGCCAATGCTCATCGCGATATTGGTGCTTGGCTTCTTCGGAGAAACCACCGAGTTCAAAGCGGTTGTAGTCATTCACCTGATAGGTGTTGTAGGCTATGATATGCTCAGGCTCGCCAAGGGCTGCCTTGATACAATGCTCCATCGAGCCATAGCCTTGGCTGTTGTTCCTGTCAGGCAGTCCGTTCATCGTTTCCATCAGCACTACAGGCATCTTCTTTGGAGCCGTCATGCTGTAGTCGTTATAGGACAACCAAGGGAACGCCAACCGCTCCAGAAAGGTGCGCATCTGTCCCGTCACGTCGCCAAAATATATCGGAGACCCGAGTACCAGACCATCGGCCTGCGCGATTTCCTCCAATACGGGCGTCAGTGCATCCTTGAACTTGCATACGTTTGAGGCCTTGCCCTTGATTTTGCAGGCCATACATGACATGCAGCCCTTATAGTCGATTCCGTACAGGCGCACCGTTTTCACCTCAATATCATTGCCGACAGACATTGCACCCTCGGCAAACTTCTGCAACATAGAGGCCGTGTTGAAATTCTTTCGTGGGCCTCCGTCAATAATCATAATCTTCTTTGTCATCATCATAAATTACAACTTGAGTGCTTTTGGCTGCAAAAATACAAAAACTCCGCAACCAAGCCTTTGCCTGAATTGCGGATGGCTTGAACAAATTACTGATGAACTATCATAATATATTGTAGGCAACAATCAAATTGTCAATAGATTCCGTTTAATTACACAAAAACTAGATTCTGATTCCAGAATAGCAATATTTACGGAAGGAACTTCTAAACAGCAAATGTTCTTTTTTGTTACATCTGCATATAACCCTAAATTATGTTCACCAAGGATTTTTATATAATCATTCAGTTTTTTGTTGAATTCCATTTTATCTTGAAAATCCAAATCAATCTGTAAATTCATCATGTTTTCAATTAGTTCTTCCAAATCCATGGATACTCTTTCAGCAAATGGGTTGTTTATCTCTTTTTCAATAGTCCAGCTATGACTTCCAAAAATCATATTGCCAAGCGTATCCCCAACATGGATTTTTGCCAACACTTCAACTTCTTGATTATGTTCTTTCAAACTCTTTTTGACACTTTGTTCATGCTCTTTTTTAATTTGTTTCAACTTATCTACAGAATAACTTTTTACATCAGTATCTATTTCTCTGTGATGATTTGCGCATAATAAGATAAAATTGTCATAATTGTTGTAATCATCAAGATTAGGCATATAACGAGGTCCAAATGGTTTGGGACTAATGATATGACATTCCTGCCCTATGTTTAGTTTATCAGTTCCTACTAGCTCTTTTTTACATATTGCACATCGTCCAGCGGATAAAGCCCATAACTTTTTCCTTGCTAAATCTTTAATATTAGATGACATGATTGTAATTTTAATAAACCATTATTACCGAGGTCTTTGAACTCATGTTTCACTAAACATGATCTATCTCAAACAATTTAGAGTGAAGTGTGTCTAGTAATAGTCCTAACGCATTACCTTGAAGGATTTCCTCTAACATCTTCTAATGGCTTTTTCTTTTTTATACTTCTTGGGGCTATGTCGGTATTGAATACTTAACTATAGCCCTATCGAAAGCAAGGTCCAGTTCGGCATAAAAGCTAATATCATGATTATTACATTCCATTATTAGTTCTTTACCATCTTCTTTAATTTTCTCACAAGCAATATGTCCCTGTGATCTAACAAGGATATTAAAAAGAAACGGGTTTTTCTTGTTATCATTATTTTCAGCAATAGGCTTGATATATGCATTGAGATACTTGTCAAATACAGATTCTATTTTTCCAACATACCTCTTGTTGATTTCTAACATAGGATAATTCTTCAAATATATATGGGTTTTTCTCAACACACTAAATTCATTTGGATCTTCCAACTGGAATTGCATTAAAAGTGTAATAGGATCTTTTTTGCTTCTAGGAGGAAGTCCTGCATATTTCTTTTCTATCTCTTCTACTTTCTCCAAAATCCAACCTTCAATAATCATCCAAATGGTATTAGTTCGTTCAATGTTATATTTCTCAGCCTCCTTGAACGTCTTTTTATCAAAGTATTCCATCATATACAGATAATAGCTCTCGTCTTTTTCATGAGCAAATAGAATTTTCTTTAGTTCTGAAATAGAGCATGAAGAGTCATGGGCTGTCGTTTCAAGTGCAAATACTTTTTCTTCAACTTCCTTGTCAGGTAACTTTGAAAATTCAAGGCCTAAAGATTCGATTTCTTCCGCTTTCTTTGGATTTTGCGTTTTATATGTTTCCCAATATGTCATATGTGCATTAAATAAAATCAATTAATTAATCCTTCGTAATGTAATTAGCAATCCTATTCATCAGTTCCAATTGTGCCATTTCCGAGTAACTCATAATCAAGTCCTTTCCGTTTATCGATGGCAAAGATAGTCATTTTTTACCAATCAGCAGGTAAAGAGTCAAAAAATACAACACAAACCTAATTCGGAACTGAAATCAGCGGCACAACCAACACGACAGAAATTCTTGGCGAGGTGGATAGTGTATAGTTGTGACCGCCACCACGCTGGCTATTTCAAGAGCTTCTTGCTCTCCACTTCCTCCAAAACACTCATTTGCTGAATAGCAATCTGATTGAGTTTGACAAGTCTTTCTCTTTGGGGTATTCCTTCATTGATGAAAACAGCATTGAGATTTTCCATGTTCGACAAACAAATGAGCTGGTTGATAGAGGCATAATCGCGAATGTTGCCTTTCAGGTCAGGGTTTAATTCTCGCCACTCCTTGGCCGTCATTCCGAATAATGCCACGTTTAACACGTCTGCTTCGTTGGCATAAACAATGGATTGTTGCGCAGGGGTCAATTCCATAGGAATCAAATTCTGCTTGATGGCATCCGTGTGGATGTGATAGTTGATTTTCGAGAGTTCGCGTTTTGCCGACCAACCAAGCTGTTTCTGCTCTTCTTCTTTAAGCCGTTGGAATTCTCTCAAAAGGTATAGCTTGAATTGAGGCGAAACCCATGAGGCAAATTCAAACGCAAGATCCTTGTGGGCGTATGTCCCGCCATACCTACCTGCTTTTGCGATAATGCCGATGGCATTGGTTTTTTCAATCCATTGCTTTACTGACAGAATGAAACGATTAAGTCCAGCCATGTTTTTAATTCCCTCGAATTCGGGGGAATTAAAACTCGGATTGTACATTTCATTGTAAGGTTTCGGAATTATTATGCCTATAGAGTTGTTATTCCTTTTTGTTGAAATAACACAACAAAAAAATCCGCAACCCAAGCCTTTGCCCGAATTGCGGATTATCTAGAAAAGAGTTGGAATTATCTCAACCCAAACGCCTTCAAATCCTCGTCCACCGTGCTGATGGTGCCGATGCCGAAGTTCTGAACCAAGACTTTGGCCACATTGGGTGAAAGGAAAGCAGGCAATGTCGGGCCAAGGTGGATGTTCTTCACACCGAGGCTAAGCAGGGCTAACAGAACGATGACAGCCTTTTGCTCGTACCAAGCGATATTATACGCGATAGGCAATTGGTTTACGTCGTCCAAGCCAAACACTTCCTTCAGTTTCAATGCGATGAGTGCCAGCGAGTAACTGTCGTTGCACTGGCCTGCATCTAACACGCGCGGAATGCCATTGATGTCGCCCAAGCGAAGTTTGTTGTACTTGTACTTGGCGCAACCTGCCGTGAGGATGACGCAATCCTTGGGCAAGGCCTTGGCAAATTCAGTGTAGTATTCACGGCTCTTCATACGACCGTCGCAGCCTGCCATCACCACAAACTTGCGGATGGCACCGCTTTTCACGGCCTCTACTACCTTGTCGGCAAGGGCAAACACCTGTTCGTGGGCAAAACCGCCTATAATCTTGCCCGTCTCAATCTCTTTAGGGGCTTGGCAGGTCTTGGCCAAAGCGATAATTTCACTGAAGTCTTTCTTGCCGTTGGCATCGGCGGGAATGTGCTTCCAACAAGGGAAACCCGTGCTGTTGGTGGTGAAAACACGGTCTTTGTAGGTGGCGTTGGCCATAGGCGGCACGATGCAGTTGGTGGTGAACAGGATGGGGCCGTTGAAGGTGGTAAACTCCTCGCGCTGTTTCCACCAAGCGTTGCCGTAGTTGCCCTTCAGATGGCTATATTGCTTCAGGCGCGGATAGTAATGCGCGGGCAGCATCTCGCTGTGGGTGTAGATGTCGATACCCGCATCCTTGCTTTGCTCAAGCAGTTGCTCGATGTCGTTGAGGTCGTGGCCGCTCACGAGGATGCCCGGACGGTCGCCCACGCCGATGTTCACTTCTGTGATTTCGGGGTTACCGTATGCGGTCGTGTTGGCTTTGTCCAAAAGTGCCATCGCCTTCACGCCCCATTCGCCTGTTTTCAGGACAAGAGCGGTAAGTTCGTTGGCATCGTTGCAGGTCGCCAATTGCCCCAGGGTTTGCAGGATGAACTCATTGATGTCGCCATCGACTTGACCAAGGCGGGCGGCATGTTCCAAGTAAGCGGCCATACCTTTGAGGCCGTACATAGTCAACTCTTTCAGCGAGCGGATGTCCTCGTTGGTTTCGGCAAGCACACCGACGGTTAGGGCTTTCTCGTCATATTGCTCGCGGGGACAATTCCATTCCAATACATCAAGTTTCGGGAGCACGATGCCTTTCTTGTTGGTCACTCGGTCTCTGAACATTTCGCGCAATTCCAAGCCTTTATCGATACGGGCGTAGATGCTCTCAGCATCGAAGTTGGCGTTGGTGATGGTCGAAAACAGTGCGTCGTTCACGAAGGCGTGGATACTCTTGCGGAAATCGCAATAATCGTGTCCACATCCGTGCTGGTGATGGTTGGCGATGACGCCCAATCCTTTAAGGACATAGATTAAAAGGTCTTGTGCATGAGCCACTTGCGGGGTCTTTCCGCACACTCCAGAAATCTTGCAGCCGGCACATCCGGCGGTTTCCTGACATTGGAAACAAAACATTTTCTCGTTCATGGTCTTGCGTGTTGAGTTAATTGTGAAATTTGCCGCAAAACTACATACGAGGGATGACTTGGAGCGTAACAAATGTTACAGTGAAAAACAAAAATCCGCAAATCAGGTCTCAAACTGTAGCGAGCAATTACGCTTTGTTCTCGTTTAATCGAAACTCTTTCTTATAGATATATGTGGTATAGCCAGGAGCGTACGAGTCATAGACCTCGCTGAGGAACTGACCTACCAGTGTGAAACCATGCTGAGGGTAGTATTCGTGGGTGCAACTGGTGTCGGTCCAAAGGTAAAGATTTCTCAGGTCTCTGCGCTGGAACTCATCCATCATAGCCTGCAGCAACTGTTTTCCACAACCTTTCTGATTACTGATGAAGAGCGATAGTTTCACCTCGCTGTCATTCATGCACTGCACCGTTTTCCCGTCAACCTCCAGCATATAGTCGGCCAATAGACGGAAGCGTTCACGCTCATGGTCGGTCATCTGTGCTTCAATGTTCTCGCGCCATTGATAGACATCTGCCTTGTCGTCATGGAAGTTGGCAAACAGCACCCCATGAATCACGCCATCGTCACCCACGGCCTTCAGAGCCAGCGAGGGATTGCTGTAATTGTAGCGGAGAATATACTCTGCCACTGCATCGATAAACCACGGCCGTTCGTCGGCATAAAACTCGCCCCATGCGCCAACAGCCAGTGGTGCTGCTTTAGCAAAGTCATCATTCGTGAATTTCTCTATTTTCATTTCTATTATTTACACATGCTTTATTAAAGTCATATAACACTCTGATAAAGTGTAATTTACTTGTTGATTTGCTTAGTAACCAGAACGCTAAATTCCGATTATCTGTTTCGTAATTCGGCTGCAAAGTTAATAAAAAAACAATCCATAAATAGTATTGATGCGTTAATTTTTGAAATATGCTTGTAACTTATTGATATTCATTTTGTTATTTATGTATTTCGATTTTTTGATTTGAAATCGTGTTTGAGACCAATTTGGGGATTTTTCCCAGTCTATGGATTCCATATCATTCATAATCAAGTATATAGCAAACTATAGACTGTGCAATTAATTGACTATTGAAATTATCGCATCAGTAGTAATCCATAAACGAGCGAAATCTACTAACTATTCCTCTTGAACGAAAAATACCGCAATCTGAGCCTATGCCTGGATTGCGGTATTGACTGTTACTGACATAATATTACTTTTTGGGTTAATAAAACAATTGTTGCTCTTTTCAAAGATTTGAAAACGAGTTTGTTAGATAAAAAGATTATGCTTTTTTGATTACTTCGGCAACATCTGCCCCTTCCTAGTAACGATAGCCTGAAGCAGATAAATGACTGCAATAATTGCACCTATCACATACGGTGACAGATGGGCCGCTGATGCGATAGGCGAAACAATCAGCGGGGAGAGGAACTGTCCCAAATAAAGAGCCGTTGAAAGCAGCGGCATCACCGTGGTGGCGGCTTCCTTGCCCGCTTTCTTCTCCACGCTGGTGACCGTGAACGGCAACTCGCGAA
>ONVP01000118.1 GCA_900321315.1 uncultured Bacteroidales bacterium | reverse complement strand
TATAGACGACGTTCATCTGGGGATAGTCATCGTAGATGTTCTTCAGCAGGGTTTGCCAATAGGGGTGGTGGTGCACCTCGTCGATGAAGAGGTGCGTCCCGCCGTGCGTGTAGTGGTAGTCCACGAGGTCCATGAGGTTGTGCGAGGCAAACCAGAGGTTGTCCAATGAAATATAGAGTGCTTTGCCGGGTTCGGGGAAATGCTCCTTGATGCGTTGCAGCAGCATGGTGGTCTTGCCGCTACCTCGTGGCCCTTTTATGCCGATGAGGCGGTCGTCCCAGTCAATCGTGGCGTATAGCCCTCTGTGGAATGTGCTCCCGACATGGGCTGTCTTGTTGCGATGACTCCGCATGATTTCTTCCAAGTCTTCCAACTCTTTCATGGTGTTTCAGATTTCGCCGCAAAGATATGAATAATATTTGGATCTATTATAATAACGCAAAAAAAATGTTTCTATTCACTAAATTTATTCAAATATTATGAATAAAAACATTAAATTTATTCATAAAATAGTATTTCAATATACTAAATCAATATCTAAAACAATGTTTCTATTCATTATTTGAAAATTGTATAATAATGATATTCAAGTTTTTATAAATATTGAAATCCTGAAATCTTGAAACCTACGAACCCAACTCCATCGAATCGAAGATCCACTCTATGGCTTCCTCGTATTCTTTCAGCGCATTGATTTTCTTGATTTTCCGCCAAACCACCTGCGGCTCCTCGAAACTGTTCATCAGATACGACCACAATTCCTTCATCCTGCCCAACACTTTTGGGCTGCCACCGGCATGGCGCAAGCGGTCTTCGTAAAGGTCGATGACGTAGGCGTGTAGCCGTGCGGTTTTGTCGTGCGTGGGCGGACACACGCGGTGTGTCCGTACAAGGTCCAGTAGGGACGCATCGAATGCGTCCGAATAATCGCGTGCGTCCGCTGCGTTGTTTTTGATTTCCTCCGCCAAAAACGGATTGGCCAAAATCCCTCGCCCAAGCATGAATTGGCTCACAGGCTGCACCGCCTCACGGATGCGCCCAAAACTATCAACCGAAAAAATGTCGCCATTGTAAACCAATGGCGCATTAATATAAGGTGTCAGTTGTTTGAAACGTTCCACGTCGGCCTCGCCTTTGTAGAGTTGTTTCCCAATGCGCGGGTGGATGATGAGTTCGCTCAAAGGGAACTTGTTGAAAATCGGGACGATGGCCTCGATTTCGTCGGGGCTGAAATAACCCAAACGGCATTTCACGCTGAACTTGATGTCGATTTGCTCGAAGACGCGCTCCAGCATCGTTTCCACCATGTCGGGACAGGGAAGGAGGCCGCAGCCGCGTTTCTTGTTGGCCACACGCGGAAACGGACAGCCCATGTTGAGGTTGATTTCCTTGTAGCCCAGTTGTTTGCATTGCTTGGCGAAGCGAAGAATTTCTTCCGCATCGGTGCTGAGGATTTGTGGCGTGAGCGTTTCCACGTCGTTGCAGCGTGGGTCGATTTCCTCGCCTTGCAGGTTCTTGGCGTGGTCTTCCTTGTGGATTCCGGTGAAGAAAGGCGTGTAGAACTTGTCGATGCCGCCGAAGTGCCGCTTCAGCACGTTGCGGAACGGCGCGTCGGTGATGCCTTGGAAAGGGCCTAAGGAAAGTTGCAACTCGCTCATTTTTTGCGCTTTTGCGTTTTCTTGGGCGTGTTTTTCTTTGCCTTGGTGAAATCAAGCGTGGCTTTTGCCATAAGGCTGAACAGTAGCACGAAGGTCAGGTAAACCGCAATGCGACTGAGGTAGTCGCCGTGCTTGGCGTAGAAAGTGATTTTCGTGTTGGCTTTCAGGGTTTCGCGGATGGCGTCGGGTTCCCAATAACGGGTTTGTTGCAGCACGTCGCCGCGCTGGTTGATGAAGCCGGAGCGTCCTGTGTTGGCCGAGCGGGCCACGCAACGGCGGTTCTCGATGGCTCTCAGTTTCGAGAACTCGAAATGCTGCTTGTAGCCAGGCGTGTCGCCCCACCAGCCGTCGTTGGTGATGACAAAGATGAGGTCGGCGCCTTTCTTGCAGAACGTGCTGACGTATTCGCCGAAAGCCGATTCATAGCAGATGGCGGCAGCCACTTTGTGCCCGCCAAACGCCATCACCTTCGATTCGGGGTCGGTTTTCAACGTACCGCGTGCGATGCCCATCGTGATGCTGTAGTTCTTCAGGAAGCCCATCCATTCGGGGATGGCCTCCACGCCGGGCGTGAGCTGCGACTTGTTGCGGTGCTGCAAGCCGTCGCTGTCGATGAGCAGGGCGGAGTTGTGGCAATAGTAGTAGCGGTTGCTGCCCTCGATATGCCGAGCCGGAAAGTCGCTTTCCATGCCCTTGGGCACCCATTCGTAGGTGGTCCCGCCGATGACGAAAGCCGCCTGCGGATGCTCCTGGATGTAGTCGCGGAGCTGTTTCAACGCACGCGCCTTGTCGGTTTCGTCGAGCCAGATGCCTTCCTGGATGGCCGACTCCGAACTCACGATGAAGCGTGTCTTGGGCGTGACCAATGGCCGTGACAGATTAATGTTGTTCTGTATGACTTGGTCGTGGGAGCGGCTGTCGAACTGTTCGTTCCACGGGTCGCAATTCTGCTGAACGACAACGACTTCAGTTTCCTCGCCTTGGTCTTCGTAATGTTTGTAAACACTCGTGCTGATGAGGATGGGAAGCAACAGTATCGCCACTTCGACACCTATATTAATTAATAGAGGTTTCGTCGCCTTCGACTTGAATAGCAGGATGATGTTGGTAATCAAGATATTGACGGCCAGCACCCAAAGCGTTCCTCCGGCCACGCCCGTGGCTTCATACCACTGCACCCAACTGACGCAATCCGAGAACACGTTGCCCAAGTTGAGCCAAGGCCATTTGGCGGCCCACCAATACGTGAGCAGTTCAAAGGCCATCCAATAGGGGACGAGGAAGAAGTTGCCCCAAGGGTTGTTGCATACTTTTTTCTTCGTAAGGTGGAACACGTTGAACACAATGGCCATGAAAAGCGCGTTCAGGACCCAAGCGGCGATGGCTGCCGGTGTGGCATTCCACACCCACCACGTGGAAGCCACGTTCCACACGAGGAAAGCGAGGAAAGCGAGCCAAAACAACTTGCCTTTTTCGCCTTGCGCGATGCGGTCTTCAAGCAGCAGTAATGGCACCAACCCGATGAAAACCAAGGGAGCGATGCCCCAAATGGGCCATGCCGCCGTGAGCAGGCCGCCCGTCAAAACTGCCAGAAAGATGTTGTATGCCTTTGGCCCACGAGCCGAATTGTTGTGTTTCTTCTTTGCCATCGTTTTCAAAATTTCGCGCAAAAGTAGTAAATTTTGGTGGCACCCAAAAAAAAAAGCCGGAATCGCTTCCGGCTTCTTGAGGGTGGTACCGACGGGAATCGAACCAGTGACACGAGGATTTTCAGTCCTCTGCTCTACCAACTGAGCTACGGTACCTCCGTTTTGCGCTGCAAAGGTACTACATTTTTTTCATTCTGCAAGCAAAAAAAGTTCAAAATTGATTATTTTTTTATTTTTGAAATTGTTTTATGTTGATAATCAGCGTTTTGTGTTTTTGTGCAAGAAAGTGTGCAATAAAAATTTGGTCATCGAGTTAAAAAATCGGATATTTGCAGGCCGAAATAGAAGCTATGAAAGTTGCATTTTTTAAGAACGTATTGATAGTCACACTGCTGGCGATGCTGGGTGCCACTGCTTTTGCGCAAGCCGATGTGCATTCGCCTTATTCCATGTTTGGTGTCGGGCAACTGGCCGACAAGTCTATGAATGTCAGGTTGAAAGGCATGGGAGGCCTTGCCAATGCCATGCACGGCGTTGGGTTGGCCAACACGGGCAATCCGGCCTCATACGCCAAGATAGACTCGCTCGCTTTCCTGTTCGACGCGGGCTTTTATTTCAAGAACGCGACCCTCAGCACGTCAACCAACTCGGAACGCTCGTCAAACGCCTCATTCGATCATGTGGACATGGCTTTCGGCCTCGCCTCATGGTGGAAGGTGGCTATCGGGGTGCAGCCCTACAGCACCTTGGGCTACAAGATGGTCGTCGACGGCCTGGATGAGAACGCCGGCGGCTATCAGACCACTTTCGAGGGAGCGGGCGGGCTGAATCGAGTGCTGCTGGGCAATGCCTTCAAGATTGGCAAGCACTTCGCGGTGGGTGTCAACGCTAACTATGTCTTCGGCGATTCCGAAACCGTGACCACGCTCCTCTTTCCCGATTCCACCTACAGGATGGGTACGCGCCGAGGCACCGACCTGATGGTGTCGTCGTTCAAGTTCGACTATGGCCTGATGTTCGACACTAAAATGGGCACCGACTATCACCTCAGCATCGGCCTCACCTACGACCATCCCGTCAAGCTGGGCGGGAAGCAAACCAGCTTCTTCCGCACCATTGCCGGCGACAGCGAAGTCGAATACCTTATTGACACGATTCTCTACAGCACTCACGACACGAAACTGACCATGCCCCAAGGCATTGGCTTTGGCGTTGTTTTACAGAAAAACAAGCGTTGGAGCGTGGGTGCCGACTTCAACTGGACGCAATGGTCGAAGTTTGCTCGGGAAGGTGCCACCGACACGCTTTCCGACGCATGGCGCGTGGCCGTGGGCGCCGAGTTCACACCCACCTATTCCTCGGTGTCGAACTACTTCAGAAGAGCATCGTACCGTATTGGCGGCTTTTATGAACACACCTATTTGAATATCAACGGTATAAACTTAAGCAAGATAGGTGTTTCGGCGGGCATTGCCATGCCATTGCCACGGACGCTGTCGACGGTGAACCTCGCCGTTGAGGTGGGCAGGCTCGGCACCAAGGAGGCCAGCCTCGTCCAAGAAAGCTACTTCAAACTCGATGTCGGCATCTCCGTTTTCGAGCATTGGTTCATGAAACGGAAATACAGATAATTCGGAAACCGAAAGGGTTTTGGAATGATATTTGAACAGGCATAGACAAGTTTAACCATAAAATAGAGATAGAGATGAAAACTAAAAGAATTGTGTTGATTGCCGCCATGTTTGGGATGGCAATGAGCGTTTCCGCACAGGAAGCCGTGGAATCGAAGTACGGAGCCGACAGCGTGGCTTGCGTGACCAACATGTCCATCTACAGCGAGGCTTACAAACAATGGGAAGCGTCGAAGTTCGCTCCCGAGTCGTTCAGCCAAGAAATGGTCAATGCATGGAGGGAAGTGTACTTCAACTGCCCCCGCGCCAGCCAATTGGTCTATACTCGCGGCGAGAAAATCATGGACTACTACATCAAAACGAACCCCAAGGACAGGGATGCCTACATCGACACGCTCTGCATGTTGATGGATGCCCGCGCACAGTATTTCCCGAACGACCCCAAGACGCTCGCCTCGCAAGAGGCCGGCATCATGGGCAGAAAGGGCATGCTGGTTTACAACTACAACAAGAACCGCTATGAGGAAGCCTACAATACGCTGAAAGCAGCCGTGGCCAAGGACCCGACGCAACTGCAAGGCGCCATCCTCGATGCCTACTTCAGGACCACCATCGACATGGTGAACAACGGCAAGGAAGAGGGCATGACGGTCATCAACGTCTATCAAGAGCTTTCGGAAGTGATCGACGACAACATCAAGGTGCTGGCCGAGGGCGTGGTTGAGCTTGAAACAGCCAAAGCCGCTGCCGACTCTCTGGGGAATGTCGATGAAATTCCTGCCCTTGACAAGCAAATCGAAAAGAGCGAGAAGTCCATCGCCAACAACAAGGTGACAAAGAACAACCTCGACAACCTGTTCCAGCCCTTCGCCTCATGCGACGACCTGATCAAGGTGTTCAGCGCGAAGATGGCCGAAACACCCGACGACGTGAACCTGCTCAAGCGCATCACCACCATCCTCGACAAGAAGGAATGCACCGAGTCGAAGCTCTTCCTCGACGCCGCCGTCAAGCTCAACGAGCTTGAACCCAGCCCCGAGGCATCCTACAGCTTGGGCATCAAGTTCTTCAAGGACAAGAAGTGGAGCGACGCCGCCACCTTCTTCGACCAAGCCACCAAGACGGAGAACAACGACCGCAGGTATCGCGCTTACCGCAACATGGCCATGTGCTACCAAAACATGGGCAGCTACTCGAAGGCACGCGAAATCGCCCGTCGCGCCGCACAAGTGGACCCGACCGCCGGCGAGCCTTACCTCATCATCGCCCAGCTCTATGCTGAAAGCTCGCGCCAGTTCAGCGGCGAAATCGAAAGCAAGGCCGTGTTCTGGGCCGCCGTCGACAAGTGCAACAAGGCCAAGGCCATCGATCCCTCCTGCGCCGACCGTGCCAACAGCCTGATCCGCACCTACTCGCAATATTTCCCGCCGATTGACAAGATTTTCTTCAACGACTACGCGGAAGGACAATCGTTCAACGTGGGTGGATGGATTGGCGAAACCACTACCATCAGAGCCAAGAAGTAATTGAAACACCTTTTGAACATACTGAAACGCATCAACATCACAGCCTTCGTGGCTGTGATGTTGT
>ONVP01000207.1 GCA_900321315.1 uncultured Bacteroidales bacterium | reverse complement strand
AGACCGAAGTGCCATCGCGGCGGAGCAGAAGTTTTTCGTCCAAGCCTTCGTCGCGGAGGTCGCACCACACGGAGTTGTCGTCGCGGCGGTAGAGAACGCCTTTATTCAAGCCTTCCTGCACCAATTCCTTGCCCAACAAATAAGTTTGCGATTCGTAATAAATCTTCTCGAAAGCAACGCCCATGCGCTTGTAGGTCGCATCGAAGCCGTCATACACCCATTGGTTCATCGTTTCCCACAATTGGCGCACCTCGGGGTCGTTGGCCTCCCATTGGCGCAGCATCTCACGGGCCTCCTGCATCAGCGAGGACTCGGCTTCGGCCTTGGCTTTGGCTTCCTCCTGTTCTTTCTCGCTCAAATCGGTGAAGTTCGCTGGCAACAGGGTTTTCAGCTCCTCTTTATATTTCTTGTCGAACAGCACATAGAAGTCGCCGATGAGGTGGTCGCCCTTCTTGCCTGTCGATTCGGGTGTGCAGCCGTCACCCCATTTCTGCCAAGCCAACATGCTCTTGCAGATGTGTATTCCTCTGTCGTTCACCAAATTAACACGCACCACATTCTTGCCGTTGGCTTTCATGATTTCGGAAACGCTCCAACCCAAAAGGTTGTTGCGGATGTGGCCCAAATGCAAGGGCTTGTTCGTGTTCGGCGAAGAATATTCCACCACCACCGATTTTCCTGAAATGGGTTTGCGGCCAAAATCGCGATTCTCGTGGTTCTCCTTGAAGAAATCAACCCAAAACTTGTCGGAAATCAACAGGTTAAGGAAGCCTTTCACCACATTGAACTTGGCGATCATGTCCGATTCCTTGATCATCTCGGCACCCATTTCGTTGGCCAATTGCTCCGGATTGCGGCCTACCAGTTTCCCGAAGGGGAACACTACGATGGTCATGTCGCCCTCAAACTCTGGGCGCGTCTTTTGGAAATTCACCTGCTGGATGGGCGGTTCTTGTCCGTATAAGGTCTGGAACGACTTGATAAACAGTTGTTTAAGTGCTTCTTCTAACATATTCTCGAAATTTATATTTTGTGCAAAAATAGTAAAATGAAGCGAACATTGTGCAAAATCAGGAAAAACTTCGCATCTTCGCCTTGGAAACAACTGTTTGCGCTTATTCGGAAATAATGTGTATTTTCGCAGCCGATTAACACAACTATGATGAACAAAGTCCATTTTATTGCCATCGGCGGGAGTGCCATGCACAACCTTGCCATTGCCTTGCACCGCAAGGGTTATGAAGTCACGGGTTCGGACGACGAGATTTTCGAGCCGAGCAAGTCGCGCCTCGCCAGGGAGGGCATCCTGCCGCCGCAATGGGGCTGGTTTCCTGAGAAACTTGACAGCACTTATGATGCCGTCATTCTCGGTATGCACGCTCGCATCGACAATCCGGAACTGGTTCGCGCTCAAGAACTTGGACTGAAGGTGTTTTCCTATCCCGAGTTCCTTTACGAGCAAAGCAAGGACAAGACACGCATTGTCATCGGCGGCAGCCACGGCAAGACGACCATCACGTCCATGATTCTCCATGTGCTGAAACAGGTCGGCATTGAGACGGATTTCATGGTTGGGGCGCAATTGGAAGGCTTCGATGTGATGGTGCGCCTCGGCGAGACGGCCAAATACATGGTGATGGAGGGCGACGAATACCTCACTTCGCCCATCGATAGCGTCCCGAAGTTCCATCATTATCATCCTCATATTGCGGTGATTAGCGGCATCGGATGGGATCATGTCAATGTTTTCCCGA
Organism: uncultured Bacteroidales bacterium; assembly: GCA_900321315.1. Taxonomy (GTDB): domain Bacteria; phylum Bacteroidota; class Bacteroidia; order Bacteroidales; family F082; genus Limimorpha. The sequence continues at coordinate 2,663 of ONVP01000207.1, read as the reverse complement.
CCTTCGACAACTATTTGGAGCAATTCCGCATTTTCGTCCGCACCATCGAGCCGGGCGGCTGCTTGATTTTTGACCAAACCGATGTTGAGGCGGAGAAGATTGCCCAAGGTGCGCAATGCCAGGTCTTTGGCTATGGCGTGCATCCTTTTGAGAGCGACGGATTGAAAACCGTTTTGCTTTTGCCCGACGGCAGTAGGAGGGAAGTGGGCGTTTTTGGCAGCCACAACATGAAGAACCTCAACGCGGCACGTTTGGTTTGCAGGCAGTTGGGCGTGACAGACGAACAGTTTTACGAAGCCATTGCCACCTTCAAAGGCGCGGCGCGGCGTTTGGAACTTTTGTTCGACAATGGCGACAACTTCATCTTCCGAGACTTTGCTCACGCGCCGTCGAAAGTGAATGCCAGCGTGAATGCCTTGCATGAGCAATTCGCTGATAAACACTTGATTGCGGTCTTTGAACTGCACACCTACAGCAGCCTCAGTGAGGTCTTCATCGACCATTACCGCGATGCGCTGAACGTGGCCGACCAAGCCATAGTGTTCTACGATCCGCACGCCGTGGCCATCAAGAAGTTGGAGTTGATGCCTGACGAGCGCATCGTAAGAGGCTTCGGACGCGCTGATTTGCAGGTGGTTCACAACAAGGCGGAATTGGTGGACTTGTTGCAAAAAGGCCAACGACACAATGTCGTTGGCGCTTTCATGAGTTCAGGCGACTTCAACGGCCTGACGACCGACGACTTGAAGTCGCTGTTTGCCTGAAGCCACGGTTTCCGAATCAGCCGGGAATCCGATGTCCCTCAAAACTGGAATGTTTTCTTGTCGATGTGTACGTTGTATTTCGCGTTGGAAATGGTGTAGGTGTCTTTGTTGCCGTTGAAGTCGAACAGGATAATCTCCTTGAGGAGCAGGCTGTCGGTGTGGTATTTGAACATCACTTGCTTGTAGCCAATGCCAATCAGCGTTTTCTTGTTGATGGTGGCTACGACGACATGATAGCCGTTTTCGGTCTTGGTGGCCAATGTGTAGTTGTTTTCGTCGGCCAAATCCTGGATGCGGCCTTGGAATCCGTAGAGGAAAATGTTGCTGAGCGACTGCATTCGGCCTCCGTCTTTCAGTTTGAAAGTGCCGTGAAACAGTCCAATGTCCATCTTGATTTTCTTCTCGTTGACAATCATGTAGCAGCCTTCGTCGAACAAGGCGGCAAATTCCTTGGGCGACAGGAAATAGAGTTTACCCTGCTTCGTTGTGGTTTTCTTGGTTTTCACCAAAGTGTTCGTCAGGTCCGACTCAAATGATTTTGTCGCCCCGTTGACGGCCTTGATGCGGTTGAGCAGGTTTATGTCTTGTGCATGCAACTGTATGACAAACAATAAGATGGAAAATGCTGTGAGGATTTTTTTCATGGGATGACGAGAAAAGGAATAGTGGCGTTGCCGGATGGAACGCCACTATTCGGTTTTTCAAGATTATTTGTCGAGGCTCATTAGGAACTCCTCGTTGTTCATGGTCTTGGCCACGCGGTTTTTGAGAAATTCCATGGCTTCTACTGGGGTCATGTCAGAGAAGTGGTTGCGCAAGGCCCACACGCGGGCGAGGGTAAGTTCGTCGACCAACAAGTCGTCGCGGCGCGTTCCTGAAGCCACGATGTCGATGGAGGGGAAGATGCGCTTGTTCGACAGGCGGCGGTCGAGTTGCAGCTCCATGTTGCCGGTGCCCTTGAATTCCTCGAAAATCACCTCGTCCATCTTGGAGCCCGTGTCGATGAGGGCTGTGGCCAAGATGGTCAGCGATCCGCCGTTTTCAATCTTGCGGGCTGCGCCGAAGAAGCGTTTCGGCTTCTGCAAGGCGTTGGCCTCGACACCGCCGGTGAGCACCTTGCCCGAAGCGGGCGAAACGGTGTTGTAGGCGCGGGCCAAGCGGGTGATGGAGTCGAGCAGAATCACCACGTCGTGGCCGCATTCGGTGAGGCGTTTGGCCTTCTCCAAAACGATGTTGGCGATCTGCACGTGCTTGGCGGCAGGTTCGTCAAACGTTGAGGCGATGACTTCAGCATTGACGCTACGTTCCATGTCGGTGACTTCCTCGGGGCGCTCGTCGATGAGCAGAACGATGAGGTAGGCCTCGGGGTGGTTGGCGGCGATGGCGTTGGCCACTTCCTTGAGCAACACGGTTTTACCTGTTTTGGGCTGGGCCACAATCAAGCCGCGCTGGCCTTTGCCGATAGGGGCGAAGAGGTCCATGATGCGGGTGGAGATGGTGCAGCCTTTGTGCCCCGTAATGTTGAACTTCTCGTTGGGGAACAAAGGCGTGAGGTAGTCGAACGGGATGCGGTCGCGCACCTCGTTGGGAAGCCTTCCGTTGATGTAGTCAACCTTCACCAAGGGGAAGAACTTCTCGCCGGCTTTGGGTGGACGAATGGTGCCCAAAACGGTGTCGCCGGTCTTCAGGCCAAACAGCTTGATCTGCGACTGCGACACATAAATGTCGTCGGGCGAGGGCAGGTAGTTGTAGTCCGACGAGCGGAGGAAACCGAAGCCTTCGGGCATGATTTCCAGTACGCCTTCCGCCTTGACGGTGCTGTCGAATTGGCCCAACAGGTCGTCGCGCAATGTCTTCTCGTTCTTTTCGGCAAATTCCTGACGGTCTTTGTTAGGGCCA
>ONVP01000043.1 GCA_900321315.1 uncultured Bacteroidales bacterium | reverse complement strand
AAGGAATTCCTCCATTTTGCTGGCCGCTTTGCCTATGCACCAACACATCAGCGTAGTAAATTTGATGCCGTTTTTCCGACTGAATTTCAGCAGGTTCCCGATGTCCATTGTTTTCACCAAAGTCACCATTGGCATAGGCGATGACATCCATAGACTGAACGCCTCCGCCCGATTGCTTTCTTGAGGTTGAATTTCGGTTTTCATGGTTTTAATTTCAGGATTTTTATTCAGTTTTTTGATGCCGCAAAAATACATCAAAAAGCCACAAATTCGTTTTCATTTAACGGAATTCTGTCATGTGAAAACGGGTATTCGGATACTTTTGTAATTTTGCAACGCAAACGTAAACATTCAAAGCAATGAAAAAATTCAAAACCGCCATCATCCTGTTCATCGTTTTCGAGGCCATCGCCGTTTCGCTTTGGCTTTCGACGGGTCAGTTGTTCTTCTTGCTCAACTTTACTTACATCGGCGCTTGCATTGCGGTTGGGGAAGTACTTATGGTGAAGAAATGGAAGTATGCCCGCGAGTTTGTCCAGTTCACCGTGGGAAGTTATATGCTTGTGTTCCTTGGGCTCATTTGTCGCGAGAACATGCAGATTGAAGGTTTCTGGTATTACCTGCTATCCGGGTTTTTCGGGGCGGGGGTGCTGCACTATGCCATAGCCAAGATCTTCGGGCCGCTGCTTTTCGGTCGGGGCTGGTGCGGTTATGCCTGTTGGACGGCCATGATTCTCGATTTGCTTCCGTACAAGCAACCACAAGGCTCAAGAAAGAAAATCGGATTCATCCGTTACATCGTGTTTGCGCTTTCGCTCGCACTTGTCCTCTTGCTGTTCCATTTCGGAAAAGCTACTAAACACACCATGTTTCTGCTGTTCGTTATCGGCAATCTGGTTTATTATGCAGTTGGAATCACCTTTGCCGTGGCTTTCAAGGACAACCGTGCGTTTTGCAAGTACATTTGCCCGATTACGGTCTTCCTCAAGCCGATGAGTTACTATTCATGGCTTCGCATCCAATGCGACGAAGACAAGTGCATCCACTGCGGCAAATGCTTGAGAGTCTGCCCAATGGAGGTCGAAGTGAACAACAATTCACGCAAGCGGAAAAACGCTACAGAGTGCATCCTGTGTCAGAAATGCAAAAAGGAATGTCCTGTGAAAGCATTGAAATAAAGTCAATTTGGTTTTGCTCCGCCGTTCGCGATTGCCGCATAATCATCCTCCTGAATCACATCGGCGAATTCATCTTACAGCACAAAACTCCGAGGATAGAAATCACTATAGAAGCGGCCATCAGTGGCGGTGAACTTCAGCACGCAATAGTTGGGGTCGGTTACGCCGCCGGGGTAATATTCTGTGTCGCCCTCGCGCCAAATCATCTCCTTGCTTTTGGCATCGGTCAGCACCTCCATCGTGCCGCGAAGCATCATGCCCTTGAAGCCTTCGTTGTCACTGAAATAGATGCATGCCTTAGGATTGGCTTTGTAGTGTGCCACACGCAGCGAGAAGGTGTTGGTGGTAAAATAGAACACCTTGATACCCTCACGGACACGGGGTGAAAGCATGGCCTTGGTGCAGGGATAGCCTTCAACGTCCACCGAAGAAATCATGGTAATGGGCAATGTATCAGCCATTTGGGCGATGAGGTCTTTAACGCCCGCCAAGGCAGGGTTTTCAGGCATGGCATCGTCCGTCACCTTCATGGCTCCGTGCCAGCGTTTCAGATGCGGGAAGTACATCTTCATCTGGCCAATGTATTCCTCTTTCGTGATGGGCTGAGGCAAACCCTTATTGACCTCATTGACAAACTGGGCGCAATGCTCGATCATCTCGTCCATGGTGCAGTCTTGCAAAAACTTGCCCTCCTTGTAGCAATACATGCAATATTCATCGTTTTTGCTGCCGTCGGCATTGGTGCCGAGCACTTGGTCATTTAGAGGCATTCCGCAGCTTTGACAAAACATTTGTTCCATGATTCTTCGTTTTTTATTGAAATCATCTGCAAAATTACACTAATTTGCTGGTTTCGTCCTCGTTTCCACTATCCAGGCCGATTCGGAGGAAAGAATCCGCAAGTTGTATGTGGGAATGACGCGGGCGAAACAGAATCTTTACATTCATTGCAATACCAACATATTTGAGTCGATGAAACATTAGAATGAATAACACTCAGCACCTTCTGTCATGTGCTTATTTGTCCTTTGTTTGCCCTTTCGCAGATGGATAGGATGTTGTCAAAATAATCTCAAATCATCCCCTCCACAGTCCAGAAAAAGGCTCGAAGCCCCAAATCCGGGGTTTTGAGGTCTTTTTCGTGCAGTTGCTTCAGGATGCCTTCGACGGCCTCGTCGGGGACGATGCTTATGATGGCGTTGTTCAAGGTTGGCCAAGCATGGGTGCCGTAGTGAGGCTCGCCCGTTTCGCTGCCGTGGCCTTTAATCTCGTTCCATTCTGTAAAACCCTTCACGCCATTGTCGTTCAGCACTTTGGCGATTTCGTCGTAATAGGCTTGGTTATAAGTGATTAGGATGGCTTTCATGATTTTCTTTTGCTATCAGCTATCAGCCGTCAGCAATCAGCTTGCTTGAACGGAACTGATAGCTTTATGGTTATTTTATTGAATCAATTAACTTGCTAAGCATTGCTTTAATCTCTTTTACTTCATTATCAAACTGTTGATAGGAATCTTTATCTAAAAAATCAAGGTCGAACGACAATAGCAGCTCTTCTTCAACTTCAGAAGCAGAACCTGCTGCAATATTGAGAAAGCGAGCGAATTCTTTGTCGGATTTCCTTCCACATCCTTCTGCGATATTGATTGGAATCGACATGGAAGCCCTTCTTATTTGAGAAGTAAGGCCAAACAACTCTTCTTTTGGGAATCCCTTTGTTATCTTATAGATACTTAAGGCGAATTGGTGACCCCTGTTCCAAACTTTGTAATTATGAAAATCTCTCATCTTAATCAAGTAGTTATTGTCTATCGTTTAACCAAGCTGACAGCTGATTGCTGATAGCTGACAGCTTATCTAATATTTTCAGTAGCCGTCAAAGCCTTTTCTGCCTTACGTTGTTTCCTCCTCACAGCTCTGGTCTCCAATGAGCAATACAAGGCAGGGATTAATAACAACGTGATGAGCGTCGAAACGGTCAAGCCCCAAGCCACGGTAATACCCAGCGCATTCCACATCTCAGCACCTTCGCCGCGACCGATGGCCATGGGAATCATACCCAAGACTGTCGTCAGTGTAGTCATCAAAATGGGGCGCAGACGCGAGCGGGCGGCTTTCACAGTGGCTTCCTTGACCTCTACGCCACGCTCTTCGAGCAAAGTGGTGTAGTCGATGAGCACGATACCGTTCTTCACGACGATACCCATCAGAATCAGGATGCCGACGAAGGCCATCGCGCCCAAGGCGGTGTTGGTGGCCCACAGGCCGAGCAACACGCCGGTGAAGGTGAACGGCACGGAGAACATGATGACAAAAGGCTTCATCAGGTTCTCGAACTGCGAGGCCATCACGATGTAAACCAAGATGATGATGAGCACGAGCAAGGTGAGCAGGTCGCCAAACATCTCTCGTTGGGTCTCGTAGTCGCCGGCGATTTTGGTCATGATTTCGGCGGGGATTTCGGTGTCGGCGATGACTTCTTCGCAAATCTTGACCACGTCGCTCAGCACCATTCCTTTGCCGACCACAGCGGTGACGCTGACCATGCGTTCACGGTCTTTGCGCTGGATTTGGGGCGGCGTCAGCGATTCGACCACCTCGCCGAGGTCGCCGACGCGGACGGGTTGGCCGTAACTGTTGTAAATCTTGATGTTTTCAATGTCTTCCACACTTTGGCGGAACTCGGGAGCGTAGCGCACACGGATGTCATACTCCTCGCCGTCCTCGCGGTAATATGAACCCACCGAGCCGTTGATGCGGTTTTTGACGTAAGTGGCCGCCGTCGTGCTGTTCAAGCCGTTCAAAGCCAGCTTTTCACGGTCGAAATCCACTTGATACTCAGGCGTGTACTCGTCGCGGCCTACAATGACTTGCAGAATGCCACGGTCGCGGAGTTTTTGCGCGATGTCGTTGGCCACGCGGTCGGTGGTGTTGAAATCGTAGCCGTAAACTTCCACTTGAACGGTGCTCATGCCGCCCATGCCGCCACCGCCTTCATTGACGTTGGCCTTCTTGATTTCGGGCATGGCGTTGAGCTTGGCGCGAATCTCGTCGGCCACTTCGCTGGTCTTGCGCAAACCCGCCTTGCGGCGCTCGGTTTTCGTGCCCAAACGCAGGTTGAACGACATGATGTGCGTTCCGTTGTTTCGCATCGAGGCAAAGGCGTTGTCGGAGTCGGCTTGGCCGAAACTGTAGTTACAAATCTTCACTTCGGGGATGGCCATGAAGTCCTCGGCAAGGCTCTTGGCTAAAGCACCCGTCACGTTTTGTCCCGTGCCCGTCGGCAGCTCGATGTTGATGCTCAAGCGGCCTTCGTCCATCTTTGGAAACATTTCTGTTTTCAAGGTCGGGGCAAGGAAGGCGACGGACAAAATGAACAGCAATAACATTCCGAAAATGACCACTTTACGGTGATTAACGGTCCAATTGATGAGACGGGCGTAACCGTTGCTGATGGCATCCAAAGCTTTGTTGATGGGGCGGAAGATGGCCTTGTGGAACTTGCTTTCGTGTGGGTTCATCACGAGCATTTTGGAACACATCATCGGCACCAAAGTCAAGGCACCGATGGTGGACACAATCATAATGATGGACACAATCCAACCCAACTGCTTGAACATCACGCCCGTAGTGCCTTTAATCATGGTCAAAGGCAGGAACACGGCGAGCATGGTCAAAGTGGAGGCGATAACCGAAAGTTGAACCTCTTGGGTGGCGTGAACAGCGGCCTCCTTGGGTTTCGAGCCGCGCTCGATGTGCGTCGTGATGTTTTCCAACACCACAATGGCGTCGTCCACAACCATGCCGATGGCGATGGTCAGTGACGACATGGAGATGATATTCAAGGTGTTGCCCGTGGCAAACAGATAAATCAATGAGGCCAAAAGCGAAATCGGGATGGCCAAAACGATGATGAAAGTGGCACGCCAACGACCAAGGAACACGAACACGACCAACATCACCAAAAGGAAGGTGATGAAGATGGTGTCGCGCAGGCTGTTGATGGTGTTTTGGATGGAGGTGGAGCCATCGACGATGATGTTCAGTTTCACGTCGGAAGGCAGCGTAGGCTCAATGGTTTTCAGTTGTTTTTTGATGCCCTTGATGACGTTCACAGCGTTGGCGTCGGTCTGTTTTTGGATGATGATGGTGGCACCTTGGCGGCCGTTGCTGTACGACTCTTGGATGCGTTCCTCCGAGCCGTCCCTGACCGTGGCCACGTCGCGAAGATAAATAGGTGCAGTGCCGCGTGAGCCAACCACGATACCTTCCATTTCCTTGGCCGAGGTGAACTCCTTCTGGATGCGGAGGCTGTAGCTGTTCGAGCCGATGTCGATATAACCGGCGGGCACGTTGCGGTTTTCGGTGGCCAAGGTGTTGGAGATGCTTTCAAGGGTCAAGTTGTAGGCTTCCAATTTGTTAGGATCGACATAAACTTGGATTTCGCGCTTTGGGGCACCGTTGGCCGAAACCGTACCCACGCCGCTCACTCGCGCCAAGGGTGTGGTGACGCGGTCCTCGATGATTTTGTCCAAGGCGGGAAGGCTTTCTTCCGCCGTCACGCTGAGGAGCATGATGGGCATGTCCTCGGCGTTGAACTTGAACAGGACGGGGTTGGTCGCGCCGTCGGGCAAGTAGTTTCTGACTACGTCAATCTTGTCGCGCACGTTGTTGGTGGCCGTCTCGATGTCGATGCCGCTCTCAAATTCCAACGACAAAACCGAAGTGTTCTCGCGCGAGGTGGAGGAGAGGTGCTTCAGGTCGGGCACGGCGTTCAGCGTGTTCTCCAAGGTCTTGGAGATGTTGGTTTCAATATCGGCGGCACTGGCTCCCGGATAGGAGGTCATTACCATGATGAAGTTGGTCTCCATGTTGGGTAACTGGTTGATGGAGAGCCTCATAAGTGAGAAAATGCCGAAAATGGCGATGGCGACAAACACCAAGGCCGTCGTCACCGAATTATTGACTGCTGTTCTTTGTAAACTCATGATATTGATGATTTTAACTACGAATTAGACGAATTTTGCGAATGTTTTTTTGAATTTTGGATGCAAGCATCCGAATTGGCACGAATTTGTAGCAAACAAAAATTCGTATGAATTAGCGGCTTGCCGCAAAATTCTATTCGTTTGGATTTGTATCATTCGTGCAATTCGTAGTTATGTTGTTCATTGTTTGACAGTTACATTTACGCCATCCTTCAAACGGATTTGTCCCTCAGTGACAATGCGGTCGCCTTCGTTGATGCCGCTGACTATTTCGTAACGGTTGCCCATGCGCTTGCCGAGTTCCACGAGGGTGTATTTCACAGTGTTGTCGGGCTTGAGCACATACACGAAATGTTCGCCCGAGCCTTGCTGCTTGACCACGGCGACATCAGGAATCACAATGTGATGGTTGGTGCCGAAGGTGGCCGTCACGCGGGCGAACATGCCCGGGCGCAAGCGTTGGTCTTTGTTCTCGCAAATCACCTCAACGGGAAAAGTGTGGGTAGCTGCATTGACGGTGGGGTAGAGCAGGTTCACTTTGCCCTTGAAAGACTCGCCCGGGTAAGCATCGACGTTGATATCGAACTCCATGCCCTCATGCACTTGCGTAAACAGGCTTTCCGACACGTTCACCAACATCTTCACTGGCTGGATTTGCTCGACCACGAAGATGGGCAGGGCCATGCTGTACATATCGCCTTTGTCATAGTTTCGGGCGGTCACCACGCCGTTGAGGGGACTCCTTAAATAAGTGTTTTCTAATAAGTTGTTATAAGTCCGTTTGGTAATGTTGTGCGCGAGCTTGGCCATGTCAAAATCCGATTGGGCCACGGCGCCTATTTTGTATAATTCCGTAAGGCGTGCCAGCTCGGTCGAATCGTTGATGTACTGCAACCGCGTTTTGGCGAGGGTGACTTCGTCCATTTTGGCCAAAAGCTGGTCTTTGCGCACTTTGTCGCCTACTTCGACGTTGATGCTCACGATGCGGCCAGCCGTTTGCGAAACGATGTTGTTCGTCGCGAAAGGCTCGATGTTGGAGGTGAAGGTGTTGGTGATGTCCACGTCTTCGGCTTGTGCCGTGACGACGCTGACCACGGGCGCGGCTTTGGGTGCTTCTTGTCCCGTCGTGGCAGTGGATTTGTCTTTTTGTCCGCAAGCCGTCATCAGTAGGGTTGCGGCGAAAGTGATGATACTAAGTTTGGTGTATTTCATTGATTTTCTATTTATTATTTCTTTGTTATTTAACTACGAATTACACGAATGATGCAAATTTTTGACGAATGGAATTTTGCAACTTCGTTGCGGATGAATACGAATTACTTGGCTTAGCATATTCGTATAAATCAGCAGCCTTGGCTGCAAAATTCTCGTTTTGAGATTCGTTTAATTCGTTCAATTCGTAGTTTCTTTTCATTGCTAGTAATCTATTCTTTTCCAATGATTTCATCCAGCGAGGCCTTAGTGACCATAAAGTTGTAAACCGCTTGGGCCTGCGTGAGTTGTGCCTGCTGTAAGGCCACTTGCGCGTCGTTCAGTTCGACCAAAGTGGCCTTGCCGACTTCGTACATCTTCTCGGAAATGTCGTAACTCTTTTGTGCGATTTCAACGGTCGCGTTGGCGGCTTGGTAGTTCTTGATACACAGTGCCATCTGGTCGTTGAAGTTGCGAATGGCGATGCGCAGGTTGCGCTCGGCATCTTCGCGTTGCAGGGCGAGCATGTTGCGCGTCACCTTGGTCTGCTTGATGGCATTGTGCTTTTGGAAGCCGTCGAAAACGGGGACGCTGAGGCTGAGAGCGGCGGTGGAGGAGGGGAACCAACTCAGTTGGTCGTCGCCCATCGCGCTATAATTGTAGTTGATGTTGGCCGCCAAGGTGGGCAGGTATTGCTTTTTCTGCATCCGAAGGGTCGATTCGAGCATACGGTCCTGAATGTCAAGTTGAAGGAGCGAACTGTTGCTGCTGATGTCCTCTTCCGAAACGTAGGGCGTGAGCATTTGTTCGGTGTAGTCGTTCAGGTCGCCAACCACTTGGACTTCCGTTTCGAGGTCGATGCCCATGACGGCTTTCAGTTGCCAATTGGCGAGCAAAACCGCGTTTTCGGCACTCGACACATTTGGTTCGGCGTTCATCATCGTCACTTGTGCGCGCAGGCGTTCCACCTCCGAAGCCTTGCCCACGTTGAAACGCTGCTCGGTCTTCTCGTAGTTCTTTTGGGCGTTCTCATAGACTTGCGACATCACGTCATGTGACTTTTGGGCAAGCAGCACGGCATAGAAAGCCTGTTTCACCTGCTTGACCATCGAGATTTTCGACGAACGCGCCTGTTCCACAGCCATTTCCACATCCAAGGCCGAGAGTTTCAGGCTTTCCCAAAGTTGGGCGTTCACCAAGGGCATACTCGCCGTGGCCGAAGTGGTGATGTTGTTGTCGCGTCCCACCTTGATTTCCATCGGTTGGCCGCCCATGTCCATCACCATCACCTGCTTGAGCAGGGTGCGTTGGTAGGCGCCACTCACACTGACATTCGGATAAAGCGCGGCATAGCTGCCTTTCTGCGCATAACCAGATTTTTCAATGGTCATGTCCGCGATTTTGATGGTGTTGCTCTCCGAAAGTGCAATCTCCAAAGCTTGGTCGAGGGTGAGTTGCAAGGCACTTGAACCCGTCGAAACACCCTCTTGCGCCATCGCAAAAAACGGTGAAAAGATTATTGTTGAAAGGGTTAAAATTCTGAAAAGCAGTTTGTTCATAGATTGTTTCCTCTGTTGATAAGTCGTTTATTAAATAAGGTGCAAAAGTAGGAATAATTCCGTTGTAGAATACGCGGTTTTCAACGAAATATTTTGTTGGGTCAATGAAAAAGACGTAATTTTGCGTGCATGAAAAAGCTCAATCTTTTTATCGTCGTTGTTTTTGTCGTTTTGGCCGCCTGTCATTCCTCAATCCATGATGTGAAGCAAATCGCTTTCGATGCTTTGGAAAACGCTCGTATTCAGTTGGATTCAGGCAACAAGGCGGAGGCCTTGAAATTGTTCAAGGAAGCGGAATATTACGGCCTTTTGGCGAAAGACACATTGACGGTGGCCCATGCGCGGTTCAATATTGCGAAATGTTTGGGTGTTTATGCAGATGAAAAAGAGTTCATTTCGCTGTTGAAGGCTGCCGACGAAGGCTTTGGTGATGATTACACCGAGCGTGCCAAAGTGCAGGTGGTATTGGGCGATTATTACCAATTCCACAGGCAATTCGACAGCGCGGAGGTGTATTTGAACCGGGCAATGGACTATGCGGAACGAAGTGGTTCGACTGATGCAAAACGTTGGGTTTTGTCCGCCTTTCATGTGAAGTGCTACAACGCTAAGGAATACAAAAAGTCTGGTGATTACTTGCAGCAGTACTATCAAGCCTATCTTCCTATGGTGAGTGACAGCCTGCTGATGTATTATTACCACAACATGGGGAACGTCTATTACAAGATGGGCAACATGGATTCGATGGCTTATTGCTACGGTCGCTTGGAGGAGATTGTAACCCGTTTAGAACCCGATTGTTCTGTACAAAATGAAGGCGCATGGTATTATGGCATACTTGCTGATTTTGCCGAGATGCGCGGCGATTTTGAGAAGGCTTGCGAGTACAGGTATTGGTACGAGAAATATGAAACACATTACAACATAGAGCAACAGAAGAACAACCTCGCACTCATCAGCCAGAAATATGACACAGCGGTGATGCAGAACGAGTTGAGTCGGAAAATCATTCAGAAACAGCGCGTTATCATCCTCATTAGCGGGTTGGCGGCCTTGGTCTTGTTGGCCTTCTTGATTTCGCAAATCCGACTGGCGCGCAATCGCAAGCGGGAGGCCGAAATCAACGCCGAGCTATTCCACTTCAAGCAGCAGAACCAAGCCTTGGCACAAAAGGATGTTGAGCACGAGCAAATCCAACAGGACTATGCCGACCGTCTTTCCGATGCCTTGGACAAGGAACAGCAAACGATGATGTTGTTGGACATCTACCTGAACAACAGCAAGAAAGCCAATCTTTTGAACGACTTGGAGCGTTCTGTTTTCGGCGACAAGGACCATTGGAAGGCCATGCTCGCCGTGGTGGAGGAGAAATATCCTAGCCTTTGGGAAACCCTCGGACAAAAATACCCAGACTTGGACGAGGAGGAAAAGAAATCCTTCATCCTCTCGCATTTCAAGGTCTCGCGACAAGAAGAGGCTGACTATCTTGGGACTACGGTGAATATGGTGGATAAACTGCGGGGGCGGGTGAGGAAGAAAATGGATAATTATATGAAAAGTAATGACTTTTCAAATAAATGATTATTTTTGCAGCGATAAAACACCTATCAAGATGAGAGATACTGATTATTTTGAAGAACAAGAATTGGAAGTGATGGATTATGCTCCATTGACTTCCGAGGAAGCTCATCGCAGAATCCAAGAAGCAGAGAGAGGCATCGCCAAAGGTGAAGTGGTGCTTCATGCAGATGTAATGAGACATTCATACGAATTGCTTGAAAAGTATGGTCGTTGAATGGTACACCAAGGCTCAAGAACATTGGGATGAGCAATTGGAGTATTGCGCAGAAACCTTTGGTGTGAAAGTTGCTTTGGATTGTATAAAAACAGCAGAGGAAAAGATTGAAAGAGTTTGCAAGTTCCCAGAATCAGGAACACGAGAACCTCTTTTGAAAGATGAGGCATTAATTTACCGATTTGTTCACATTCAAAAGCGAATCAAACTCATTTATCGTTTCGACGAAGAACAACAGATTATCTATATCGTGGATGTTTGGAATACAAAAATGCTTCCGCAACATCTTTTGGATAGGATGAAATAGGCGGTAAAGTACCTAAATCCCCTATCCTTCCCCCAGAAAAAGTTTGGACTAAATCAAACTTCAACCCATTCATTCCCAAAATATTACAACTTTCCAAGCCCCAAAAAGTTTGGACTGCACTTTTGACCGTGAAATATTCGGGGTATTTTTGCGTCATCAATTCAAAACAAACAGTATGCGCAAAAACTTGTCGTTTTTCTTCCTATGGTTGTCCGTCTTCGTGTCTTCCGAATTGTGGGCACAAAACACGGCCATTGTGCAAGGTTATGTGACCGATTCCGTGTCGCGTGAGCCGATTCCATACGCCACCATTCAACTCCAAAACGCGGAGGGAACGCTTATCAACGGAGCCATCACCGATGTAAACGGGAGGTTCTTGATGAAAGAAGTGCCTTTGGGAACGCAGACCTTCATCGTCTCGTTTGTGGGCTACCGCACCAAAAAAGTTACAAAGGAAATCAAGGAAAAAGAGCTATGGATTGGAATCGGTATCGTATTGGAAAACAAACAGTTACATGAGGTGAGTGTGGTCGGGGAAAAGGTTTTGATGAAAGAGGAAGTCGATAAGACTGTCTATCGCCTCGACGATTTCGTGTTGCGCAATTCGCCCACCGTCTTGGAGGCTATGAAAGCCATTCCGGGTGTGACGGTGAAGCCTGCGGACGAAAGCATCCGCGTGAATGGCAGCAGAAACGTGCTCGTATTGGTGGATGGGGTGTATTCCTCAAAGAGCCTTTCGTCCATCAATCCGGAGGATGTGGAGTCGGTGGAGGTCATCACCAATCCGAGCGTGGAATATGATTCTGAAGTGGCTAACGTGGTGAATGTCATACTGAAAGAGGAGCGCAAGCAAGGCATCCGCGTGGTGGCGATGGGTCGCGGTGGAATACCCTTCGACGGCGCATATGGAAGGCTCAATGTGGATTATGAGTTCTCGAGATTCCGTGTCTTTGGCAATTACAGGGTCACATACTACAAACTCCGTCCCGAAACTTACCTCTACGACAGCACCTGTTCCACGACCCTCGACGTAGAAGGCAACCACTACGATGAAACCATTTCGACGCATTTCCATCCTTCAAAACCCACCATGAGCCATAATGCCGGATTGGGGTTCGACTATCGCATCAGCAAAAACGACCTGCTTTCAATGAGCGGCAATCTCTCGACAAACAAGTACGAAATTGGCAGCCAACAACTTGCGTTTTACAGCGAGAACGGCCATCCCGAATATCAGGAATGGAACCATATCCTCAGTGAAGGCAGGAGCCGCGAGCAGAACTACACCTTGTTTTATAGGCATCGCTTTGCGAAAAAAGGCCATGAACTGACGCTGAATACCAACTACTACACGATGGCAGGAGGGCAAAGCTATCTCTCCAACTCCACTTTCCTCTATCCCGATTCCGACACCACAGAAAAGACCCTTAACCGCCTGAATGACAACCGACAATCGGCATGGAACGCCAAACTGAAATACGACCTGCCCATCACCGAAAAACTGAAGCTGACCGCTGGCTTGCAGAACTATTCGCGCTGGATTTACTATTGCTTCAACGACAGCAACGACAACCAATATTTCGATTACCACGATTCGCGTTTGGCGGGTTTTGCACAGGCGAGTTATCGTTTCAGCGACAAGGTTTCCCTTTCGGCGGGCTTGCGAGCCGAAAACCTCCGTTTCCATATTTACGACACCATCAGCCGAAGCCAGTGGCATGGGCTGCCTTCTGTCGCGTTCATGTATAGAATCAATGAAAGCAATACGCTGAAAATCAATTATAAATCCTTGTTGGAATACCCTTCGTACCATTTCCTTTCGCCCTTCGTCTATACCCAAAATGACGCCTTGGTGTTTTCGGCGGGCAATCCCTATCTGGAGCAGGAAATCCTGCAGGTGCAGGCGAAGGTGGAGCAGGTGCTGGCAGAGACGACGA
>ONVP01000112.1 GCA_900321315.1 uncultured Bacteroidales bacterium | reverse complement strand
ACCTACGCCGCCGCCGTTGTGGATGCTCACCCAAGTGGCGCCACGGAAACCGTCGCCGATGACGTTCTGCACGGCCATGTCGGCGGTGAACGACGAGCCGTCGTAGATGTTGGAGGTCTCACGGAATGGGCTGTCGGTGCCGGAAACGTCGTGGTGGTCGCGGCCAAGGACGACAGGACCGCTCAGGCGGCCGTCAGCGATGGCCTTGTTGAACTCGGCAGCAATCTTGGTGCGGCCTTCGCAGTCGGCGTAGAGGATACGCGCTTGCGAGCCGACCACGAGGTGGTTCTCTTGTGCGCCGCGGATCCACTGGATGTTGTCGCGCATCTGTTGCTGGATTTCGGCAGGAGCGGTGCGGGCAATGTTTTCAAGCACTTCGCAGGCGATGTCGTCGGTGACGGCGAGGTCTTCGGGCTTGCCCGAGGCACAGACCCAGCGGAAAGGACCGAAGCCGTAGTCGAAACACATGGGACCCATAATGTCCTGAACGTAGGAAGGATAGCGGAAGGAGCCATCGGCCTTCATGATGTCTGCACCTGCACGGCTGCTCTGCAGCAGAAAGGCGTTGCCGTAGTCGAAAAAGTACATGCCCTTGGCGGTCAACTTGTTGATGGCGGCCACATGGCGGCGCAATGAAGCCTGCACCTTCTCCTTGAAGAGTTCGGGGTTCTCGGCCATCATGGTCTTGGATTCCTCAAACGACTGTCCGACAGGATAATAACCGCCAGCCCAAGGATTGTGCAGCGAGGTTTGGTCTGAACCCAAATCCACGTGGATGTCGTGTTCAGCGGCATACTCCCAAAGGTCCACCACATTGCCTTGGTAGGCATAGCTGCGGGCTTCCTTCTTGGCAATGCTGGCGTTGACGTGCTTGAAAAGTTCCTCAATGTTGTCATAGACCTCATCAACCCAGCCTTGCTCATGGCGTTTCTGCGTGGCAGCCGGGTTGATTTCGGCGGTGATGCTCACCACGCCGGCGATGTTGCCTGCCTTGGGCTGGGCACCGCTCATGCCGCCAAGGCCAGCGGTGACAAACAGCTTGCCAGCCGTGCTGCCGCCGTGTTTGCGAGCAGCATTCAAAACGGTGATGGTCGTACCGTGAACAATACCTTGAGGCCCAATATACATATAGGAGCCTGCGGTCATCTGGCCGTATTGCGTCACGCCGAGGGCGTTGTAACGCTCCCAGTCGTCGGGTTTGCTGTAATTCGGAATCATCATGCCGTTGGTGACCACTACGCGCGGCGCGTCTTTGTGCGAGGGGAAGAGTCCCATCGGGTGACCGCTGTACATGGCCAGGGTTTGGTCCTCGTCCATGTTGGCAAGGTACTGCATCACGAGGCGGTATTGTGCCCAGTTTTGGAACACTGCGCCGTTGCCGCCGTAGGTAATCAATTCGTGCGGATGTTGTGCCACGGCAGGGTCGAGATTGTTCTGGATCATCAGCATGATGGCTGCGGCCTGTTGGCATTTGGCGGGGTATTCCTCAATTTGGCGGGCGTACATCTTGTAGGACGGACGGAAACGGTACATGTAGATACGTCCGTATTTCTCCAATTCCTCGGCAAATTCGGGAGCCAGCGTGGCGTGGAACTTGGCGGGGAAATAACGCAAAGCGTTACGGATGGCCAGCTTCTTCTCGGCCTTGGTCAAAATCTCCTTGCGTTTGGGCGCATGGTTGATATTCGGGTCGTAAGGTTTCACTTCCGGCAGTTCGTCAGGGATGCCGGCGAGAATCTCTTTTTGGAAATCGTTGAGTGTGTTCATTATTGTTGAATGTTGATTGTTTAATCGTTTAATTGTTGAAATGGTTATTGCTGATTTTGGCCGCAAATTTAGGCATTTTTTGTCATTGTTTGCAAATTCGTTTGCTCTTTCCCAAAAATCACTATTTTTGCTGCGCAAAATATGACAGCAGCAACACATAAACCAGTCCCGTGTCCCGAGTCAGAACAGACAAGTCATGAATATCAAATAATTCAAAGTCAAAATGAAACGAGTAAAACTAAAGAGAAGAGCCTTCGTGGTCTTGGTGGCAGCTTTGGTGCTGTCGGCCAACACCCTCTCGGCTCAAGGCGGCCTATTCAAGCGTGGTGCCGTCGCGGAAGAAAATGGTTACGGCTATTCCGGCCATAGCCAAAACGACCTTTTGGGCCGCAGCGGTGGAACCGAAGGAATCATCAACAACCAGACCTTTGGCCAAGATGTGCCATTGGGCAGCAGTTTAGTCCTTTTGATGGCCGCTGGCGCGGGCTATGCGCTTTTGAAGAGAAAGGAGGACGAGCAATGAAAAAGCTGTGCATCATCATGGTAGCATTGGCTTTGCTGACGGGCATAGCGCAATGCAAGAAGGAAAACTTGCCCACTCCCGCCAACGACGGCGAGAAAGTGAACATCACGCTCAATGTGGGCGGCGGTGCTTCGAAAGGTTCAGCCACCGGCAAAGGTTTAAGGGCTGATGTGAACACCGAAAACGGCGAAGTCACCTTTGAGGAAAACGACGTGATTCATGTGGGCAGCGGTGGCGTTTATGTCGGCTCGCTGACCTACGATGGCACCAACTTCAGTGGCGACATCACCGAACCGACAGAAGGACAGAAACTGCAATTCTACTTTCTTGGCAACAAGACTCCTGAATTCAATGCAGATAACACCAGCTGCTCGGTAGTCATCAGCGACCAGCAGACGAAACTTCCGGTGATTTCCTACGCACCTTCACGTGAAAACTATGAAACGGGCCGGACGGCCTACAACGCCACCCTGCTCAACAAGTGCGCTTTAGTAAAGTTTAATGTAACCACAATTTCCGAAGCAGCCACCTGCATCACAGGTTTGAACAACAAGGTGACGGTCGATTTTGCGACCAACGGCTTCACTTACAGCCAAGACGGAGCAGGCTCCATAGCCTTGCCCGCCGGCGATGGCGAGCGCTGGGCCATTCTGTTGCCGCAAGACGAGGTGACAGATGCTGTGGTCAATTCCTACGACGGCATTTATGCCGGCACTTGTGGCACCATTCCAGCGATTGCAACGAATGATTACCTTACGGAAGGCATAGCCGCAAACACCAGCCACCGAGCCGGCGTCATTGAAGGGCTTTTCTCTGTGAGTGCCACCAAACAGGTGCGATTCTCGAAAGGCAACCTGCAGTACATCGGCAGCGCGGGCAACGGCGATGACAACAACACGGGCGGCTACTGGAAGTTTGCCGACCACCAATGGGACTACATTGGCGAGACCACGCCACAGGCCACCGACAACAAAACCATCGACCGCGACCTCTTCGGCTGGGCCACGAGCGGATATGAACGCAATGATGTCTACTATCAGCCTTGGAGCGTAAGTGCAAATAATAGTATGTATAGATCTTACGGAACTTGGGCAAACCTTTACGACCAGACGGACTGGGGCTACAACGCGATACGCAATGGCGGCAACGCCGAGAACAGCGGCTGGCGCACCCCGTCACGGAGCAACTGGGTTTACTTGTTCGACACGCGTACCCCTGCATCCGGCATCCGTTGGGTGGTGGCTTCGGTGAACGGCGTGAACGGCTACATCCTGTTGCCTGACGACTGGTCGGCGGCCTATTACGCGCTGAACTATCCCAATAACAACGACAATGGTTTTGGCAGCAACACCATCTCTGCCGAGGATTGGACCAACTCGCTTGAGGCCCATGGCGCGGTATTCTTGCCCGCCGCAGGCAAGAGGGTGGCAGTGGATACTTTTGAGTCTCCAAGTGAGATGGAGAGTATTTACATTAATGATGTTGGTAGTTGTGGCCACTATTGGTCGTCAGAATATTACGATGCTTCAAAAGCGTATGAGATGTATCTTGCCAGCACAAATTATAGCACAAGTTGGGATTTTCGCAGTTACGGTTTGTCTGTGCGTTTGGTTCGCGATGTGGAATGATTTGCTACCTTTCTAATCCTTATTGGATGATTTGTATATCCGCCCTTCCGTTCTTTGGGAAAACCTTGGAGGAGGAGGGCGGATTTGTTTATGTCGGCTGCCGTGGTACGACAGCCCTACAGCCCAGCCGTTGTAGGGCTTTCGCATCGCGGCAGCCGCGTTTTGGGAATGCGTCGTTAATGGGTATCCTTTCGTCCCGCTGGGGCTTGTTCGGGATTTGTTTTTTGTTTTGCAGGGGTTGCATTGCATTCCACCGCCTGCCTAAATTCCTTCGTCACTCCGTGACTTGGGCTATGGCATGAAGGAACCCCAAAGGGGTGATAGGATGTTAGGCAGGCGGTGGAGCAAGGCGGAATCCCTGCCGATGAAAATGGCACGAAATTATTGTGGTTTTTTTGTGGGCGCGGGTTCATGCCCCCGCCTATGGGCTGCCGTCCCTTTGGGACTGTTCGGCGCTGGCGTGGCCTGTGCAGGGATAGGTGTCGCTTTGTGCAGGGACTGACGTCGCCTGCTTACTGATATGCCGTCCCTACGGGACTTTGTGTCAGCACGCGGGAACCCCGTAGGGGTGACAGAACCCCTGCCGATGAAAAACAGGAAAAACGGTTCGGAAATATCAATGGGTATGTATTTCGACAGAACAAATTCCAGCGTTTTTTGGCCATTTCCATAAAAATCCATAGAGATTTTTGTCGGATTTCTGAAAAAACTGTACTTTTGATCCTGTGGTGTGCGATTTATTCCTGGAATAGTTGCCGATAGGATATGATTTGTTTTTATTTTTGCAGAGCGAAATTTCAAATCCATCACCCATGAATCGAATCACCACACTATTGCTTTTCATACTTTCAATGCCAGTTTTGGCATTCTCCCAAACCGCAGAAAACCAAAACCATATTTCCGCTTTCCAATCCGCCTATCAAACCTGTCCCGAAATTCCAAAAGGCTTGCTCGAAGCCATCTCCTTCACCAACACGCATTGCAACCATCTCACCGATGCCAACTATTTCCACGACGGTCCCGGTGCCATGCCCCGTGCCTACGGCTTGATGGGTTTGGTGAAGGACGGAAAAGGCTATTTCCGTGAAAATCTGCATCTTGTGGCGGAATTGTCGGAGATTTCGGAAGCGGAGATTTTGGAAAGTCCCGAAAAGAATGTTTTGGCCTACGCCAAGGCTTTTGAACGTTTGGCTGAGGAAAGCAAAGCTAATGAAATCAAAAGCTATCTTTCAGTCATCCAGCGACTTTCGGAATTGCCAATAGGGGAGGAAAAGGATGTTTATCCTATGCAAAGCATGTTGTATTCGGTGTGCCTTTTCTTGAATGATGAGAAAAAAGCGGAACAATTTGGTTTTCAGAAACATGACATCGACCTAAAAGCAGTTTTTGGTGAGCATTACGACTTGCTCATCGCGCCTGAATTGGGTGTTTCGCGCAATTCCGACTATCCGCAGGCGATTTGGAATCCCGCGCCGGATTGCAATTTCAGCGAGCGTTCCCAAGAAGTGAGCGCAGTCGTAATTCATTATACACAAGGAAGTTACGCGGGCTGTATCAGTTGGTTCAAGAACTGTGATTCAGGCGTTTCGGCACATTATGTCATCCGCTCCTCCGACGGGCAGGTGACGCAGATGGTGCGCGAGGCCGACAAGGCATGGCACGCCCGCACCGCCAATGGCTACACCATCGGCATCGAGCATGAAGCTTACGGCAACATTTGGAGCTTCTTCACGGAGGAGATGTACCAAGCGTCTGCCGACTTGGTGCGCAACATCTGCTTGCGCCACGAGGCCATCGACGGGCACCGCACCTTTTATCGCGACACGCTCGACAACGGCCAGTGCCTCAACAACGGCGTGCATGATTTAGGCGGCGAAACGGCGTGTACAAAAATCCGAGGCCATCAGCATTATCCCGACCAGTCGCACACCGACCCGGGGCCGTATTGGGATTGGAATTATTATTACAAGCTCATCAACGAGGGCACAACCGTGACCGTCCTCGAAGGTGAATCGGGTCGTCTCGACCATATAAACTACGACGACGACGAGCGCAAGATTTGGGTGATTCGCGGACCAGAGGAAACGACTATTCAATTGGATTTCAGTAGTTTCCAATTGGAACAGGATTATGACTTCCTTTGGGTTTACGACGGCGACAACGTCTTCGCCCCGAAAATCGGGCGATGGAACACAAAAAGTCCTGGCACGGTGCAATCGTCGTCGAATGTGATGTGCATCGAGTTCCGCTCCGACTGCGCCACTACCGCGACGGGCTGGGAAGCCTCTTGGCAGGCCGTCATGCCCCAACCCGAGCCTGAGCCCGAACCTGAAATAGCGACAGGAGTCTATCCCAATCCTACCACTGGCGTGTTTGAGGTCAGGATGGACAGCAATGGCTTGTCTGATGTGTCGGTTTATGACATTTATGGCAACGAGATGGTCTGCAAGCGATTTATGACATCCGTAGAAATTGATGCAAGTAATTGGGCTTCAGGTGTTTATATAATCCATTATGGTGCCCCTATCCGAATGGGCAAGGTGGTCAAATTGGTGAAACTCTAAGTGCGGCCAAAACAATAATCAGGAGAGTTTTGCGTTCATCAAAGGAATTTTCCTATTTTTGCAACCTATTTCCGAATGAGATGAGAAACAACACCGTCATAATCAGGTTTTTGCTGCTATTTTCGGCTTTTTCGGTGTCGTATTTCGCGAAGGCGCAAAGTCTTTGCGAGATTACTTGCAGTGCCGAGATGCCCATTTGCAGCGAAGCGGAGGTCACTTTGAGCGTGGCCAGTGTTCCTACATATTCCTACCATTGGTCGAATGGGAAAACATCAAATAGTATTGTCGTAAAGCCTTATTCCACAACGACATACGAAGTGCAAGTGTTAGATCAAGACTCCACCGAGGTTTGCCGTCCTTCCATCACGATAGAGGTGAT
>ONVP01000004.1 GCA_900321315.1 uncultured Bacteroidales bacterium | reverse complement strand
GAAATTGCTCATTCCTTGTTCCTTAAGTCGATGAATTTGATGGGTTTGCGGGTCTTTGCAGGAAAATTGATCCTGTGAATCTCCTCCACGGCAAGAACTTCAATGTCGGGTGCCACGCGGATGCGCGAGCGGAAACTGTCTTTCAGCGTTTTGACCACGTCGAAGTCGGGTTCGTATTTCAGGCCGATTTTCACTACAACGTCGTCGGTTCCGGCCTCGTTTTGGCGCACTTCGATGACATAGTTTTCGACATAATCTGTGTTGTCAAGCACATCGTTAATCGCTGGCGGATAGAGCGTTGTGCCCTTCAACTTAATCATGTTGTTCTTGCGACCCACGAGCGGTGTGAGGCGGTAGGAATGGCGCCCGCATGGGCATTGCTCGACGATTTTCGCGGCAATGTCGCCGGTGCGGAAACGCAGCAGCGGCATGGCCTCCACGCCGAGGGTAGTGACCACGATTTCGCCCGGCTGTCCGTCGGGAACGGGCAGACCGTCCTCGCCGATGATTTCCACGATGATGAGTTCGGGATGTACATGGCCGCCTTGCCCCAACTCGCACTCCGAGAAGGTCGCGCCCATCTCCGTCGAGGAATAGGTGGCAAAGAGCTGCACGTCCCATTTCTCCTTGATTTTGCGGCCCAAAAGGTTGAGGTTGAAGTTCTGTTCACGCAAACCCTCACCGATACCGATAATGCGACGGATACTGCTGTTTTGGTAGTCAATGCCGTGTTCCTCTGCGTATTGTATCAGTTTCAGGATGAACGACGGCACGCACATGATGGTGTCGGGCTTGATGCGGCGGATGGTGTCCCATTGCAGTTCGGGGATGCCGTTGCCCACGCGGATGACGCCCGCGCCCAATTCGCGCAAACCCAAGAAATAGGCCAATCCCGCCATGAAACGCTTGTCCAAGGTGGTCATCAGTTGCACCACATTGCCAGGCTTCACGCCCGCGCACTCAAACGACTTCTTCTCGTTGTAGGCCAAACGTTGCAGGTCTTTTTCGGTGCAGCCGAAAGTGACGGGGTCGCCCAAGGTGCCCGAAGTGGTGATGTAGTCGATGATTTTCGCCTTCGGGCAACAGAGGAACTCGTCGTTAAAGAGCTGTAAATCTTTCTTTTCCGTGAACGGAATCTTCACCAAATCCTCAATATGCCGAATCTTGTCGATGTTGATGCCGTAGCTCTCGAACATCCGCTGGTAATAGGGCGAATGCGCTTGCAAGTAAGCCAAAGCCTCATGCAGCAAACCCTCCTGATAGGCCTTGATTTCTTCTGTGGATTGGTATTCTATATCGTTGGTTATCATGGATTTAAAATTCAAAAATTTAAAGATTCAAAATTCAAAGATTCAAGATTTAAAGATTTAAAGATTTAATTTTGAGTATAACGTGTTTTGACCCAATTGAGAAACTCTTTTTTCCAGGCCCTGCTTTCCGGCGTGCCTTTTTTCTCGCTTGCGCCGAAGCCGTGACCGCCAGTATGGTAGCGATAATAGCGATGGTCTATCTTATGGGCAGTCAATGCGGAATCGAGGAGGATGGAGTTATGGTATTCGACCACGGGGTCGTCGGTGCAATTCACCAGAAACACGGGCGGACAATCGGCGGGAATGTAGCGTTCTAACGAGAGCGAATCGCGCATGACGAGGTCGTTTTGTCGTTTCTCGCTGAGCAAAGCCCTGCGCGAGCGTTTGTGGACGTAAGGCTCGTGCATCGTCACCACAGGATAAATCGGGGCAACGAAGGCGGGCCGCAGGCTGACTTCCGTTTCTATTCCGTACTCTTTCAAGAAATTGACCTCATTGAAACAGGCAGCCGACATCACCAAGTGGCCGCCCGCCGAGAAGCCCATCATACCCACTTTTTCAGGGTCGATTTTGTATTCATCGGCGTGTTCGCGCACCCATTGCAGGGCGCGTTGTGCGTCGGTGAGCATGTCGGGGTATTGCTTGCCACGGAAAAGGGCGCGATGATGCCAAAAGAAAGCACCGAAACCCGCAGCACGATAGCGCAGCACAAAGGCCGAGATGCCGTTGCTTTGCAGCCATTGCGCCACGCCGTCACCCTCGGTTGCCTCGTCGAGCCAAAAATAACTGCCGCCCGGACACACGATGACCGCAAGCCCCATCTCGTTGCCGTCAGCCAAATAAGGCGTCAGCGTCACTTGCTTGCCGTGATGCACATCAAAGCCTTCCCAAAGCGGGATGCTTTCTTGGGAGAAAACTTGCCCGTAGAAAAGCAGTAACAGACCGAAAACCAACAGTTTGCGCATCATCACTTTCCTAAAATGTCCATCACTTCCTCTTTCGAGAGTTGGCGGTATTTGTGCTGCATGTCGGCAAAGAAATCGACTTGGAAATATTCCTCATCGTAGAACGACAGCTTCGAGTTGGTGTTGGGCGTACATTCCAAATAGACGATGTCCTCCAATTTCAGGTTTTTGGCTTCGCAAATTTGGTCGGCTAATTTCCTGCCAGCGTAGGTCACGGAAGTGCCAGGGTTGTCTTGGTACAATTCGGTCACGATGACGTATTTTTTTCCATCCACTTCCCTGATTTTTAGTCCACAAGTGGATTCCATTTCCCATTCGCCCTTGAAGGGGAAGATTTCGTCGTAATATTCTGGGGAGACTTTCATTTTTCTTTGATTTGTTGTTTGTTTGAAAGGGCGGACACATAGGTCCGCCCCTACATTAATTCACACGTACATTAACATTACGTTTGCTGCGGTCCACGTCGCGGCCAAACGACTTGTTGGCCAAGCGGCGGTCGCGGGGACGATAGGTGCCGTCTTCCATCTCGCGCAAGGCCACGTTGCAGAACAGGCGGAACATCTTTTGCTCCTGACTTTCAGAGGCATAGAAACTCTTCCAAGCGTATTCGTATAGGTCTTGCAACTTCTCGGGCGACATGTGCTTGGGCTGATACACCACCTGACCGGCGTTGTAGTGATCCCAGTCGAAGTCGAAGATGCGGCCTTGGCGCAGCAGGTCGTCGTGGCCTTTGGTGTGCGGGAAAGGCGCAAAAATGGTGAACTCGGCTAAGTCGAGGTCGATCTCTCCCAAGAAGTCAATCAGGCGCTTGATGTCGTCTTCTGTCTGATTGTCAAGGCCGAAGAGGATGGTGCCTTCCACCCCGATGCCGTAGTCGTGGTAGCGTTTCACGCGCTCCTTGATGTAGTCGGAGGTATCGTAAACGGCTTGATACACATACCACGCGCCCGCTTTGGCGGCCAAGTCAAGCACCTCGGGGTCGTCCTCGATGGTGTGACTGATCCACTTTTTCTTCAGCGGAGCAATGGCACGGAAGAGGTCCATTTCCCACCGCTTGTCCTGCGCCAGCGAGTTATCGACGATGAACAAGCGGTTGTTTTCGATGCCAGCCATGTCTTCCACCACCTTATCGACGGGGCGCGGACGGAACTTGCGTCCGCCGAGATACGACACCGCGCAAGGGTAGCAACTGAAACGGCAGCCTCGGCTCGCGTTGAACAAATCCACCATCTGCACGCCCTTGTGGTTGTAAAGGTTGCGCTTGTAGAGGTCGCGGCGGCAAGGCCCCACGCTCTCGATGGGTGGCTGGTTGCCCATGTAGTTGTAGAACTTTTTCAAGCAGCCGTTTTTCCAGTCTTGGATGACCTGTTCGGAGCGGCCTTCCGACTCGCCCAAGAAGACGCTATCAACATGATTTACAGTTTCTTCGGCATGAAGCATGGTGGAAATACCACCCGCCAAAACCGTCTTGCCGCGCTTGCGGTATTCGTCGGCGATGGCCCAGCCGCGTTTCACTTGCGTGGTGAGCATCATGGAGAGAGCGACAAGGTCGCATTCTTCCTCAAAATCAATAGGTTCCACGTTTTCGTCGGTGAATGAAATCTCGACATAGTCGGGCAAGGTTGCGGCAAAGGCCACGGGACCGTGGGGCGGCAGGTTGAAGGTGGTCTGGCCGGGTAGTTTGTTCCACTTGGGATAGATGAGTTTCAGTTTTATCGTGTCCATTTTTGACTTGTTGAATGTGCAAAAGTACAAATTAGGAATGATTTATCCAAAAATTGTTAATTTTCCCGACAATGGCGTTGCGCCCGACCAAGGCTTCAGCCGTTTCTATCGCCGTGAGCGAAACGCCGCAAAGCCCGTGGATGTTGACGTTTTGTCCCGTCAGAAAAAGGTTTTTAACTTTCGTTGTAACAGACATTTGCGAGAGAATAAGGTTGCGGCTGTCCTTTTGGAAACCGTAGTTGGAGCCTTCCTTGTTGCCGTAAAAGTCGCGGATGGTGAGCGGCGACGCGGCAAAGGCGAAGTCTATTTTGTCGCAAAAACCGGGATAAAGTTGTTTCATGCGACCCAAAACCTTGTCGGTCATGGCTTGTTTCCAGCTTTCGTAAGCCTCGCCGCGATGTCCTGTGCGGGTGTTTTCCCAACGCATGACTTGACCAAATTCCATCGAGGAAATGATGACCATCGTTTGGGCAAAGTCTCCTTGGTTTTCTTGGGGCGGCGTGACAAACATCAATTCACGAGGCCACGCGGATTCTTGCTGTGCATGGAGAAAATGCGCGTGGTTCAAATAGGGGAACGCTCCTTCCTTGAACTTGACGAAGACCTTGAAACTCGAAACCGTTTCCGGGATTTCCGAAACGCGGTTTTTGAAGGCCGTCGGAAAAGCGCCGTCGTCGATGATTCGCAACAACACGTCGGGATGTACGTCAGAAATGTATTTCTCTGCTTGATAACATTTTCCGCTTTTGGTGAAAACGCCCAAAACTTGACGGTTTTCCACAGCGATTTTCACCACTTCCTCGTTGGCAATCACCTGACCTCCAGCGTTTTCTATCACTTTTTCCAAGGCATCGGCCAACTGCTGGCTCTCGCCGACAAATTGATAAGTTCCGTTGATATGAAGCGTGCTCAACAAGGCATGGATATAGGCAGGTGTGGTTTGCTCATCGCCGCCGAACAACGAGCTAAGATAACCCAACAACGCTTTCAGTTTTGGCTCTGTAATATATTGATTCCTAAGTCGTTCCACTGAACCCAAGAAATCATCGCTATGTGTGGTGTGGTCGGCGGGTGTTTCGCGCAAATGGAACAAGTTTTCTTCCTCGGAAAGTTCAAAAAGCTTGTCGATGTAAGCCTTAATTTGCTCTTTTTCAGTGGGAAACATCGACGAAAGATAGGTGATAAACTGCTCTTTGCCTCGAGGCAATTTGTAGGTCAAGCCATCGTCCATCATCGTGACCACATCGGAAGCGTCATCATCGGTCGGGCGGAGCGAGATCTTGTCCATAACGCCCAAATACTCAAACAGTTTGCGCAGATTTCCGCCTTCCTGAAAGCCGCCAAAAATGTGCATTCCTGTCGGGAAACTCACGCCGCGCCGCTTGAAGGTCTGCAAGCCGCCGCCTATGATGGCGTTTTTCTCTAAAACGGTCACTTTGTAGCCTTCTTTGGCCAACAACGCGCCCGAAACCAAACCGCCAATGCCACCGCCGATGATTACACAAGTTTTCATTTCAAAAATGTTTGACAATCAATACTATAATCAAATTGCGGCACGGTTTCGCCTTCGCGCAGGAAATGCAAGTTTTCTGGGATGTAACTCGTGTGCGCGGCAATCAAATGCTTGTCATCATCGGCCTCAATGGCATAAACTTGCATATCGCGGTGCACCAAAGCTATCGTCCAAGCCAATTCGCCTATTCCACTGTTTTTCAATAAAATGCTTTCAAATTTCAAAGTGTCGATTTCGCCAGCGTGGGCACGGATTTTTTTCAGGTTGCGGCGACACTCGCGCTCGGTTTCGTTGCCTTTGTAAACATATTTGTAGCGCACAAACGGCAACACGTATGCCGTGTTTTCGCGCTGGCGGCGAACTTCCTCAAAATGAGCAATATAATACTTGTGAAAGCGCGAAGTCAAGGCACGGGTCTCGAAAGATTTCACTTCCTCGGCGGGCATACGTTGCCCAATTTCCACAGAAATCTGGCCTTCGCGCAAAACAAAGTCCTTTTTCGGCATCACATGGTTCGCGCCGTGGACAAACACCGGCAAAATATCGACATGCAGTGCTTGCGCCAACGAGAACGCACCCTTGTGGAAACGGAGAATCTCGCCTGTTTCGGAGCGTGTGCCTTCAGGATAAACCACCACGGAATAGCCGCGTTCCACCAATTTTTTGAGGCGTTCCACATTCTTGTCGTAGCCATCTGAAACAGGATAATATTCTGCAAACCTGATGATTATGCCATAAATCGGGTTTTTCCACACCCAATCGGTGGTCAAAAGCACCACTTTGGGATGGAGCATCATCGTGCAAAGCAAATCGAGGTGCGATTGATGGTTGGCGATGATGACGGCAGGCTTGTCGAAGGTCTCGCCAAACCTGTTTTCGAGGCTAAACTTCACACCTGGCAAAGCCTTCAGAGCCAGCCGCATAAAGAACGCAATCATTTGGTGATAACGGTAGCGCTTCTTTTCCGAAGGGGGGACAAGCAGGATATAAAGCAGCGTCAAGGGCGTGACGATGACAAAGGCAAAAATGAAAAACACAAGCAGGGTTAAAAACGTGTAAGTCATTCGTTTAAGCGTCAATGGCACCTCACGGAGCCGACCTTTTTTCTTGGTCAGCCAACCGAAAACAAGCGGCGGCAGATAACAAGCCATGAGTACCACCGTGGCCATCCCGATGATGGCAACCTCAGCCAACGAGCGCATGGCGGGATGTTTGGCGAAAATCAGCGTCCCGATGCCGACAAACATGAGTATTCCGCTCAAAATCACGCTGTTGCGGTAGTTTTTCAGCATCTTTTTTCCGTAGGCGTATTCGTAAAGTAGTCCCTCTGTGATGAAAATGGTGTAGTCGTCGCCCTGACCGAATATGAACGTGGCCAAAATGATGTTCACGATGTTGAACTTTATGTCGCCTAAGTGCATGATTCCCAGTATCCAATCCCAGCCGACGGTGAGCGGAAGGAAGGCCATGATGGACAACTCCAGCCGCCCAAACGAGAGGCAAAGGAAGAGAAACACGACGATGCTGCACACATACAAAATGTAGTCGAAATCGTCGGACAAGGCCGTGACCAAATTATTACCTACATCGCTGATACTGAACGCGAAACCCGTGTTTGGCAAGGCTTGACGCAACTGCTGTTTCAACGGCTCGGAGGCCGGAACCGGCACACGCACGAAATTGACCACCCGCGACAAGGAATCGTGCTGCAAAGCGTAGGTTTTGCACAAAGCCATTAGTGGCTGCATCTCGCTTTCGTTCAACGGTTTATACGTCTTTGTAATGCCGTCAGAAAATGGTGCAAAGGCATTTTCGGTGAAGCCAACTTTCAAAGATTCCTCCTTGATTTGCTCCACAATATTGGGGTGGCGTTGCCAGAAATTGCGCCAAAGTTCAAGCGACTGTTCCTGCCTTTGCAGCGAAGGCAACAGACCGTCCAAGCCCGAAACGCTGTAATTCACGTTGTCGGGCATGATGCTTCTGAACTTGGCCATCATGGTCTCGTTTTGCTTGATAGCATCTTGAAAATCAGCGGATTCCGAAACCACGTAAATCAAATCCGTTTCGCCTTCCTTTTGCAACGATTCGTTCAAAATCGCCAAGTCCCTTTGCTGCTGTTGCGTCATGTAGTTGATGTTGTGCAAATCGGCATCGAAGGCGGTTTCTTTGCTGAACCAACTGAGTATCAGGGTTATGATGACCAAAGGCCAAAAAGCGTACAACTTGACTTTGCGCCAAGTTTCCGAAGGAGCCGTACCGTCGTCAACGAAGAGTTTGTTGGTTTTTCGCGGCACGACGGCAAACAAAGGCAGGAAAACCATCACGAACAAGATGGTTCCGACTAACATGAGCGCACCGAAAAGGCCCAAGTCGCGCATGGCCTCGGCCTTCACGAAAACGAGGCAGGCAAAGGCCGCAACGGTGGTGAGGTTGCCGATGACCAAAGGCTGGATGACGTCTTTCAAGGCCTCGCGCTTGTCGGGTTCCTGCTTGATGTGGTCAAGGAAATGCAGCGGATAATTGACCGCAATGCCCACGATGAACGAGCCGATTCCGACCACGATAATCGAAATGCTCGACTTGAACAAAGCGATGACCGCCAAGGCGAAAATCCAACCGAAGAGGACAGAAACGCCGAGCCAAATCAGGTTGCGCTTGCGGGCCATGGTGAACATCAAAATGCCGAAAATCAGCACAATAGCCAAGGAAATGGAAAGAAAACTGTCTTTTTTGATTTGCTGCGCGTTGGTGACGGCGATGGTGGGCGCACCCACGGCTGTAACCCGCACTTCGGGATGCTCGGCCTCGGTTTGTTCGACCACCTTATTAATAAGTTCCACAATCTGCGCGTTGCCTTTGGTGTCGCTACCCGAAAACGGCGACGAGAAGAAGGCAAAACCCATGTCGCCGCGCTCGTTGAATAGATATTCGTCTTCCACGCGGTAGCCTTGCGTCGGGTTGAGCGTGTTAAGGCGTTGCAAGGCAGGCGAATAGAGGTTGAGCGGGTCGGTTTTCACCCCATCCACCACGAAACCCGCCGTGGGCATGGCCATCATCCGCTTGAGGTTAGTCATGCAAGAGGCCACATAGTCGGGTTCGGCCAGAAGGGAATCCATTCGGCGATAGTCGGCTTCGGTCAAAAACAGAGGTGGGTTCTCGCGGATGAAATCGATGGCGTCAAACACTTGGCTTCCATCGACTTTGCAACGCAAATCATTGACTAATAATGCGGTATCTGTTTTTCTCCAGTTTTCCTCAAAGGCATCCATCGCGTCAATGATGGAATTTTGGGTGTCGATGGCATCGACACCTACGGGACAGGCGGTGGTGTCAATGGCGAAGAGGACCGTGATTTGCCCTTGGTTGCTGAGGTCGTCGTAAACCGAAGTGTAACGCTCCTTTTCGGGGTCGGTGGGCAGAAAGTCGGCGATGTTCTCCTTATAGTCCAAACGCAGGGCCGAAAACACACATAAAGCCGTGACAACCAGCAACAAGGCTATCGATAGCGGTCGGTTTTTCGACAAATGGTCATAGACTGCAAGGAAAAACTTATTCATGCCGTTTTCCTCCTTAACATTTTGTGAATCAAGCGCGAAGGCCAGCCATAGACGACGGCCACCAAACAAAGCAATGTGTTCAGCACGCTAATGCGAAAAAAGTCCCAAAACGGGCGAAAATGCGTCACGCGGTCTTCTGGGTATAACACATTGATTTTGACAGGAATAAGGTCATTTCCGCGCCAAGCCGAGAAGACCAAAAGCGCGAGTTCGGCCTCATAGCGCGAACTGAAAATCTTCGGCAAACGCCGCAACGGATACAGCCGAAAACCCGTTTGCGTGTCGGGCAAATCAATCCCTGTTTGCACCTTGAACCAAAAATTGGAGAACTTGTTGGCAAAGGTATTGCCGCCCGGCATGTTCTCTTGGTTCAAGTTGCGACTGCCCACAATCAAGGCTTCTTTGTTTTGCTCCAACGCATTGACAAACAATGGAATATCATTGGGAAAATGCTGTCCGTCGCTGTCGATGGTGAGGGCATAGTCGAAGCCCAAAGCCTTGGCTTTCTTGAAGCCTTGTTTCAGCGCGTAGCCTTTGCCTCGGTTTTTGCCGTAATCGACCACGATGATGGCGTTTCCGAAAGAAGCCAAAATTTCGGCGGAATTGTCGGTGCAGCCGTCATTGACAACGATGACATCGGCGCAATAAGCCAGTACCCGCTCCACCATGTCGCGTAGCGTGCCGCCATTGTTGTAGGTCGGCATCACCGTACAGACTTTCAATTGCCGCATTTTGGCTTGTGTCGCTATGTCGTCAGAGCGGTTCATAACTGAAAATCAGCGACATTTTGGAATAAACGGCGGTATCGTCAGCGATGACGAGTTGGGTCTTGCAGCCCGTTTCGGTTTCGGCGATGCCCGAAAACTCGAAGCGCACTTCCTTCCCCTCGGCGGGAATCAGAATGTTGAGGTATTTAATGTTCTTCGACGACTTCAGGTAGAGCGGTCGGCCTGTTTTCTGTTGCAGCACCTCACCAGCAGTTTTCAGCAGACAAGCCCCCGGCGTAATCGGGTTGCCCGGAAAATGCGCCTGATACACAGGGTGCGCGGGATTGCAGCACAGCCGCGCAGTGAAGCCGGTTTCGGTTTCCTCGGTGGTTTTTAATATAAAGAGATTGTCCAAGAAAGCCATTTTCTTCCGTATTAAAAACCAACGCTGAAAGTTATCCCTAATGCCATGGGATTTTGGCCTTGGGGTAGTTGGCATCGCATTAGTGTAGGAGAAATATTTAAAGCTACTTTGTGCTTATCACGGTTGTATTGCTCCAATAAGTCATTAATCTTACCTTTGCCGATTCCTCTGATAATATAGCCTGCTATAAATGACTCAATTCCTATAACAGCGTTAAGTGCTCCAAATTGAACATGGGGTAAAGCCCCTTTTGGAATACTGAGTGGCTCAAAATCGTAATCATAAGCAAAAAGAATAAAACCAATATAACCCATTCCTACACCAAATGTAATCCATCCAGTAGTTTTCAAAGTGTTACCTACATAGTACATAGTTCTACCCGTT
Source organism: uncultured Bacteroidales bacterium (assembly GCA_900321315.1). Lineage (GTDB taxonomy): Bacteria > Bacteroidota > Bacteroidia > Bacteroidales > F082 > Limimorpha. The sequence goes on along the minus strand of ONVP01000004.1, from coordinate 21,301 downwards.
TCATACTGATTGAACAAATCAGTACCCAGCAATGATTTTAATTCCTCGTCAGGGAGCAGATGAGATTCAGGAGCTTTGTATGCCTCTCCAAAATACAAATCAGCGCGATGCATTTTCAAGGGCATATCCTTGTAAGATTCTAAAGTAAAATTTTCTTGAGCAACTGCGAATAAACTGATTAACACCAGTACCAATAATAATAACCTTTTCATAACGAATGTATTTTGATGAAAAGGCAAAAATAAGGAATTATTCCTTATTGTTTGGCAACTATATGGATTTATTACGAATTTAACTAATTCCAAACACTACCTTTCGCTTATTTTGTGTAAACGATAATAGTCGGAATCTCGAAAAAAAAGTGCGATTCCGACTACTATCGTTTTGTTTTAAGCCTTATTGAAACCGCTCTTCTGGTATCGTTTCATTGACTTTCATCCCCTCAAACCGAATCTCAGTCACATCGCCGTTTGAGCCGATAAGCTCCACGCGGCTGATGGTGTTGGTCTGCTTGTCGAAACGAAACACCAATTGGCTGAACATGCGCTTCATGTCGCGGCGCTTGGGGGTCATTTCGGCCTTCCAAAATGCGTCGTCATCGTAGAGTACCATATCGAACACAGAAGCATCGAACAATTTCTTTCCCGAGGCGCTGCCCATGATGATATTGACCAGGCCTTGGTACATCCGGCTCGAATTGCCGTCCAGCACCTCGGCCTTGCCGTCCGTCACCTTGGCGATGCGCTCGCCATTGACTATCAGCGAAAAAGCGTAAGGTTTTGTGTATTCCCAACGCATTTTGTCGGGTGCAACATAGTGCATTGTTCCCTCCGAAATGGAAGGCTCGGCCAACATGGTCGAAGTCTTTTCCTGCACGAAACGACACTGCATCGTTTGCATCGAAGCCGCCGCTTGGGTCAGTTGGTTGATTACTTCTTTGCTTTGAGTATCAGCAAGTTGTGTTTGTGCTTGAGCCACAATGCCCATGACCGCCAACACCATTAATAAAAGGAATCTTTTCATCTCATTTCATGATTAGGAAACACCCCAACACTACAAGAACCAGGCCAATCCAACGCGAGAAGGGGATGCTCTCGCCGAAAACGAGCCATGCGGCAATCATGCCAAACACGAAGGAAAGGCTTGTCAAGGGATAGGCTTGGCTGAACGGGAATTTTTTCAGGATGTAGAGCCAAAGCACCGTGGCCACGCCAAAACTGATGCCACAAGCCAACAGCCACCAATCGGTGAGCACGCTTTTGAAATAGGCCCACGACCACTCAAACTTGCCCAATTGCTGCATCGCCAATTTGAGCAACACCTGCCCTCCCGAAAGGAAGAGCGTCTGCATTGCGACCAAACCCATTAACTTCCACATAATCAAGCCTCCAATAGGGTTAGTGAAACATTTTTTCCGTCGGAACGGTTATACAACAGGATGCACTTCGGTTGCATGTCGCGGATTTCTTTTGCATCAACGAACAGCGAAGCGGGCACACGACCCGCCTTGAGGCACTGCGCGGCCACATAAAAGCCCAATCCCGAAGCCGTGAAACTCTCGCCAAAGAGGTGCTTGTAGCGCAACAAAGGCTTGTCGCCGAACAGGGTTTTGGCTTCCTCGCGATAGGCACGGTCGCCCTCGTGATTGCCACTCATGCCCGTGAGGATGAAATCCACATCGGCAAGGCTCTTTTCGGCGGATTGGAGCAGCGTTGCGACGGCATCCACCAAGGCATTTTGCGAAGGGTTGTGAAGCATTTGGAAACCGATGAGTTTGCATAAAGCCTTAGGCCCCTGAGCTTGTCGAAGGGCCGATTTATCCAGTAACGACGTTTCGAAAGGCTCAAAGACATGAGACATCGGCTCACAAGCCAGCACTACCGAAACGGCGGCCTCGCCGCACTTTTCATCGTCCATGCCCATCACGCCGCCTTTTTTGAGGATGTGATAGAAAGTGTCCGTCATCTCGTCGTGGCCGCCCACCAAAGCGGAATTGATTTGGCCGAGTTGGAACTGCCACCAAGCGTCCTGCAAGGCGCTGTCGAACGAGATGCCTTTGTGTGCGTAGGTCGCATTGTAGCCGTGGTTTTTGGTCTGGATGGCCACCAACGAACTGATGGTGTTGTGCGTCGATTGCATGAAATAAGTCGGTTTCAGCAGTTGTTCGCCCTCGGTGGAGAGCGCGTCGAGGAAAAACTCGGTGTTTTCGATGCAGCCGTAACCCGTCCCCGTGATGATGGCATCAACACTTTCCAAACCAGCGGCTTTAATGGCTTCCTTGGAAGTGGCCACGGCACGTTTCAGGATTTTTCCCATGCGCCGGGCCTCGATGGGCGAAATGTAGTCCTTGAAACTCGGGTCGATGGAGCGGGTGAAAGGCGTTTCGTGTATTTCCGCGTTCTGCATCCAGTCTTCGCTCAAGGGTTGTTGGATGGAGATTTGCTTGGCGGAGAGGACGAAAACAGGTTCTTGTCGCTTAGGAGATTGCGGGTCAAGCCCGCAATGACGGTTAAGAGAGAAGTCTGCATTCGACAGCAGCAGTGACGAATCGTTTCCGCCGAAGCCGAAGGCATTGCAAAGAATGTGCTTCAACGCTTTTTTGGTCGGTTGAGAAACGGGCACAACGCCGTCCTCCATTGCTTGCGACCAGTTCAGATTGACCGGCACGAAGCCGTTTTGCAGGGCCAGGATGCTGAACACCGCCTCGATGGAACCCGACGCGCTCGTCGTGTGTCCCGTGAAAGGCTTGGTCGAAGAAACGGGCGGCACTTTGTCGCCGAAAAGTCGCTTCATGGCCTGACTTTCGCTCACATCGTTGTTGGGCGTTCCCGTGCCGTGCGCGTTGATGTAGTCGATTTCAGAAGGCTGTAAACCAGCGAGTTCCAAGGCTTCTTTCATGGCGCGAAAAGCACCTTCGCCGTCGGGTGAGGATGCCGTTTGATGGAAAGCGTCGCAGGCGTTGCCGTAGCCCGAAAGCAAGGCTTGCGCCGTCGCGCCGCGCTTTTTCGCACTTTCTTCCGACTCCAAAACAAGATAGGCCGCACCTTCGCCCAAATTGAGTCCGTTGCGCGTGGCATCGAAGGGCCGGCAAGGCTGGGTGTCGAGAATCATCAGCGAATTGAAGCCGTTGAGGTGAAATTTGGTGATGCACTCGCTACCACCCACCACAACGATGTCGGCCTCGCCGCAGCGTATCATGTTGGCTCCCAATATGATGGCGTTGGCCGCCGAAGAACAGGCGGTTGAAAGTGTGGTCACGAAGGCGAATTTTCCGAAACGCTTGGCTGTCATTTCCGTGCAACTGCCGCAGTCGTGCGCGGCGATGTATTCCTTGTGCGCCTCGCCGTGGATGTAGTCGAGGTAGAACTGCTCGCTCATGTCCATGCCGCCCACCGTGGTGCCCGAAATGAAGCCCACTTGGGGCAGCATTTCTTGCGTCAGGCGGGCATCGGCCAAAGCCTCTTCCAAGGCGAGCATTCCCATTAATGCGGTGCGTGTAGTGACGGCATCTTCAGCGATGTCCAAACGCTTACGCATCTCAGCATCAGTCAGTTGTACCTCTCCGACGGGAAACTCCTTATGTTCGGTCTTGAGGTACTTCAACTCGCCCACGCCCGAGCGGTTGGCCAGCAAAGCCTCCAACGTTTTCGCCTTGCCCAAACCAATCGCCGAAACGACACCCATTCCTATGACCAAAATCGGCTTCATCGCTTATTTCGTGCGGTTCTTCGAGATGTAATCGGCCATCACAGCCACCGACTTGAAGATTTCCTTGCCTTGCGACGGGTCTTTCAATTTGATGCCGTAGTTCTTCTCCATCAGCACGATAAGTTCCAGAGCGTCAATGGAATCGAGGCCGAGGCCTTCGCCAAACAAGGAGGCGTTCTCGTCGATGTCTTCGGGTTTCATGTCTTCGAGGTTCAGTGCCTCGATGATTTGTTGTTTAAGGGTGTAAATCAGTTCGTCCATGATTTTGTATTTAAGATTTCTAATTCCAAAATTTCAAGATTTGTTTAGAAGATAGATTTCTGCTTCAAAGTGGTTCTCGTCGGTGCAGTCGAGCCAGCCGCCGAGGATGCTATTGGTGGTCGGGTCGAGGAAAGCGTTCTGCAATTGTCGTGCCATGATTTGCGGGTCGCGGTCGGGCAAGACGATGAATGAGGTTTCGCCGAAATACTTGTTGCGGATGGCGATTTCGCCCGTCACGATGTTGGGCAAGGTATAGACAAACGCCGCCGGACTCGGGAAGAAATTCTCCGCGTCTTGTATGGTGGCTTGATAGGCGGTATCGGCCTGCAAGGAAGCGCTTTTGTTGAAAAAGATGACAGCACGGTCCTCACGCGGCTCGAAACGGGGTTTGCCTTCGGCCTGCAACAGCAATTCGGAGGCGACAAATCCCAACTTGCTCAGTGTGTCCATCTTGAAGAATTTCGGATAGTCGCCGATGTGGTTGCGATAGAGTTCGGTCAGCAAGGCAGCACCTTTCTCCTTGTGCACCAAAGGTTTATCATTGACCGTCACCGTTTCTGTATTAATATAAACCTTCAGCATGACGCACCTCCTTTCGCCATCAGCAGGGCCGCATTGCAACCGCCGAAGCCCGACAACAATTTGATGAAAGCCTTTTTGTCGGTGGGTTGGTTTTGGTTGGAAAACAGCAAAGGATGCGTCACGCCGATAGTGTCGAAACCTTTGGTTGCCAATATGTTATTGTCGTCGATGGCGCACATGGATAGTATGGTTTCCAAAATGCCCGCCGCGCCCATCGTGTGGCCGAAATAGCCTTTCAAGCCGTTCACCGGCACTTGCGCCAGTCCGGCCCGCTCGATGGCGACGGACTCCATCTCGTCATTATATAAGGTCGCCGTTCCGTGCGCATTGATGAAGGCAATTTCGTCGGGATTCAAGGCGCCGATAGCGGTTTTCAAAGCGCGATAACTGCCTTCACCCGTGCGCGACGGCCCGCTGATGTGGTTGGCATCGTTGCGAATCGCGCCACGACAAGCAACCCATTCATTTTCAGTGATTTTGTCTTTTCTCGTATAGATGATGGTCGCTGCGGCATCGCCGAGATTGAGGCCAGTTCGGTTCGCGTCGAAAGGTTTGCAGGATTCCATCGACAAGGCCTTGAACGACTGAAATCCCGACACGATGAACGCCGACTGCACATCGCAGCCCACCGTCACGACAAAGTCGAACGCGTCGCTTTCCAGATTACGCATCGCTTCAATTTGAGCGCAAACACCTGAAATGCAAGCGTTTGAAACTACAATTGGCGTATTGGGATTATGGAAAAACTCGGTCATTTGGCGGGCGGCAACGCCGAGCAAAACCCTTTCCTTCGGGAAACCCGTTTCGCGCTTGTCCAAAAGGAAAACGTTGCCTTTCGTGGTGGAAAGGATGAACAGCACCTTGCTTGAAGTCGGGTCGATGTTGGTTTGCTCCAAAGCCCTTTTCGCCGAGAGGATGATTATCTTCTCGAAAAAGGTATATCGTTTATTGTCAGCGATTTCAGAGAACACATCTTCCACCTTTTCCCTATCCATTAGCGAGGCCGTGAAAGGTTCGGGCAGGTTCCAAAGTCCCTCGTGGCGTTTCAATTCCGAACGACTGGCTTTTACCGCCGCATAGTTCTCGGCTGAAGTCATGCCCAAAGGCGAAAGGATGTTATGTGCCACGCTGACAATCATACGTTTACCTCCCATTTCCGTTTCCATTCCTCGTAAAAGTCGGGGCTTGTCAAGACGAGTTGGTGGCTGTCTTTGTCCATGAAAACCTGCACGGAACGGCCTGTCACCACGACTTCACCCGTTTCGGTGTCGCGAATCTCGTAGTCGAAGATGATTTTGGCGGCCTCGCAAGGTCGGTAGGTAATGGTTATTTCGGGTTTCATGCCGTAAATCAGCACACGCTTGTATTTGAAAGTCAGTTCGACGATAGGCTCAAAGTAGCCTTTGCCGTACATCATCAGGTATTCGAGGCCGTATTTCGCGCCAAAGGCCTCGCGCGCGTCCTCGAAATAAAGCGCGTAATGGCCGTGCCACACCACGCCCATCGAGTCCACCTCGCTGAAGCGGATGTCGAAAGGTTTGGTCACCGATAATACTTTCTCTTTTTCCATGATTTTCAGTTTGTTGCATCAATATCCATCAACGCGATTTTCATCTTGGCCTGCGCCAATTCTTCTGTTCCGAACCTGACCACGGCCTGCGCCAAAGTGATTTGGAACAGTTCCTCGATCACCTCTATAGTCGTAACGATTTTCTCCCCAACTTTCGGCGTACGGAAAATGTCGAATCCGCTCACCGCCCCGATGACGCCGATTTTCACCTTGTCGCCCTTGCTCAAATTGATGTAGCCCATGCGGGCGGCGCAAGTCTGGGCCATGTTTTCCATCAAACCCTCGGCTGACAGGCGACTTTCGGCGACAAAGACATTGTCCTCGCGCACTTCCAACTCTGTGACAGTCACTACCATATCGCACGACAACAGCCTGTCAATCATCACGAAAGGCGGCCTTTGCGGAATCAGTTCTTTCAGTGTTATGTCGTCAATCGCCCTCATTGTTTCCAAAAATCAAAATAGTTGAACCATTGCGTGGGATAGCGGCGCACGATTTCTTCGAGTTGAATGGCGAAATGCTGCGCCAACTGGCTCATCTGCTCGCGTTTGCTTAATTGCCTATCGTATTGAATTTCACGAAGATATATACGATATTTCCGCATACCTTCTTTCATCACGAACACGGCTATCACATCCACTTCCTTCTGCACCGCCATGGCGAAAGCCCCCAAAGGGAAACGCGCATTCTCGCCAAAAAACTGACATTCAACGCTTTTCTGAGAGCCGAAAATGCGGTCGGCAGGCATACTGACGATTTCGCCGTCGTCGATGGCGGTATTGAGCAAAAACAAGTGCGAGAGGTCGTCTTTCACCGGCACCATCCTGACGTTGTTTTGTGACAAGATTCGCTGGCGGTTTTCCATCACCGTTTCTGTTTCTCCAGCAAACACTAAAGCGTTGTATCTCTTTATCTTAGGACGCAACGAATAGCCTGCCATCTCATAGTTGCCCACATGGCTGCTCAGCATGACGAAGCCTTTTTCGTGGGTTTCCTTCTCGTCAAATACCGACTGCTCTTCCGAAATAAACCGGTATTTCTTGCCCGCATACACGCCGAAACGGTCCAAGATGACTTGACCAAAACGGAAATGGTTGAGATAGACCTTCCGAAACGACTTCATGGGGCCATAACCGAACCTGTCGCGGAAAAAGCGATACATGGATTGGTAGCCTTTTCTGCTGAAAATCATGTAGAAAGGCACCACCAAAGCCATCACGCCATAGAGCAACCCGAGCGGAAGCACGCGAAACAACGCCACCAAAGAACGCTGCATCCACGGCAGTCCGCCAGTCTTGCCCGACCATTCGCTATGTTGGAGGGTGTCGGCCATCAGCGATTAGGCAATCTTCTTCTCGATGTAGTCGCAGAAGTCGTTGAAAGTCTTTACCTTACCCATTTCTTCGGTCTTCATCTTGAAACCGAAGGTTTTTTCGACGATGACCACGATGTCAACGAAATCGAGGCTGTCGATACCGATGTCTTCCTTCAAGCGGGCTTCTGGCTGGATTTTTTCTTCGTCAATCTCAAGGTCCTCAATGAGAAAGGCCTTGACTTTGGCTTCTATTTCTTGTCTGTTCATTTATGTTGAATTGTTGATTGTTTAATCGTTTAATCATTGTAGGGACGCACCGCGTGCGTCCGCGGACACATGCGATGTGTCCCTACGGTTTTTTGCAAACCATGATGCTGTGTCCTTGGCCGAGGTTGTCGTTAATCGTTTCCACCTGCAAACCAGCCTTTTCGACAAGGCGTTTCATGTCGTCGCTGTGGTACATTTTGCTGTTCCCGTTGGCGAGAGCGGTGAAATACAGGCTCGTCATGGTGAGGCAGAATGCCGCCGTTTCGAATCGCTGACGGTCCCAGAAAGTTTCCATGATGAAGAGGCGGCTGTTCTCGTCCATGATTTTGGCGGCACGGCTCACAATGCTGACGATTTCGTCCTCACCGAAACAATCCAAGAACTGGCTCATCCAAATCACGTCGTAATGCTTGTTGGTTGGGAAGGCTTGCGCGGCATCGAGCAGGTTCATGCCGTGGCCATCGATGCGGTCGGCACCGGGCTTGCCAACGGTGGCACTACGCATCATTTCCAGTTGCTGCGGCAAATCGACGATGGTCACTTGCACGTCCTTGTCGTAGCCCACGCACTGCAAGGCCCAACGACCCGTGTTGCCGCCCACGTCGAGCAAGGTTTTGGGCTTGTCGGCAAACACGATTTCCAACGCTTGCTGGAACGAGCTGTCGCTATAGAAATGGTCGAAGCCGAACCAGCTTTTCTGCACTTGCGGCGGCAGTTGCGAAAGACCTTCGTAAATCGTTGGCCACGGACCGAAATGCTCAAGTCCGGCGGGACGGCCTTCTTTCAGGCTTTCCTCGAGGCGGAACCAACCTTCGTAGTTCACGTCGTGGTTGAACTCGGTGTTCACGTCGGTGGCGGCATCGGTAATGAAGCACCAGCCTGTCTTACTCAGCGAGTAGCGGTCGGTTTCGGTGTCAATCAGCACCGTGCCGATGCACAAGCTTGCTTCCAGCATCACTTTGGCAGCATAGCCGCTGATGCCGGCTTTTTCGGCCACTTCGGCTTCGGTCATGCCGTTGTCGCTGTTGCGCAGCATTTCCAATATGCCGAACTTCTTCATCAGGCGGCTCACTTGGAACACGATGGGACCCCAAGCAATCCATTCCGCCTTGGCCTGAGCCTCGCGGGCGGTCAGTTGCTCTTTGCTGTAGGCTTGTTTTAATGCGGGTGTGAGATGCATATTATTTCTTAAAGTTCTTGATTATCAATGCGCTATTTGTCCCTCCAAAGCCAAAGGAATTGGAAAGCACGGTGTTGATTTCCTTTTCCGTGGTCTTGGCAACGATATTCAGCCCTTCGGAATACTCGTCGGGATGCTCGAAGTTGAGGTTCGGGGCGATGAAGCCGCCTTGCATCATGAGGATGGAATAGACGATTTCGCTCGCGCCGGCCATCCAGCATTCGTGCCCCGTCATCGACTTGGTCGAGGAAATGGGCGTTTGCGTCGGGCCGAAAAGCCGTTTCAGGGCCAAGGCCTCAAACATGTCGCCTTGCGGGGTTGAGGTGGCATGGGCGTTCACATAGTCGATTTCTTTGGCTTCAACGCCAGCCTCATTCATGGCGCGGGTCATGGCGCGGAAGCAGCCTTCCTCGCTCGGTTGCGAGATGTGGCTTTCGCCGTTGGATGAGAAGCCGTAGCCGCACACCTCGGCCAAAATCGTTGCGCCACGGGCAACGGCGTGGTCATAGTCTTCCAAAACCAATGCCGCCGCGCCGCCGCTCGGCACAAGTCCGTCGCGGTCTTTGTCGAAAGGACGTGAGGCTTTAGTAGGTTCATCAACACGCGTCGAGAAGGCACTGATGCCATCGAAACTGCCCATCGAAAGGTAGTTGGTTTCTTGCGCTCCGCCACACAACACCATGTCTTGCAAGCCGTTGCGGATGAGCAGCGCACCCAATCCGATGGAATGCGAGCCGCTGGCGCAAGCTGCGCTGATGGTCATGTTGATGCCTTTCAGGTGGAAGATGGTGGAGAGGTTCATCGTCACGGTCGAGTTCATCGACTGGAAAATGGCCGACGAGCCAACGAGCGTGGTGTCTTTCTTCTCCAAGATGGTTTCGTGCGAATCGATGACCGCTTTGGCCGAAGAGTCGTTGCCAAACAACACACCCACTTCATTTTCAAGCAGATAGGAATCGTCAATACCCGCCTGTTTGAAAGCTTCCAAGGTGGCCATGTAAGCATATTCGCCCTCTTCGGCCAGATACATCCGCATTTTGCGATCAAGTACGCCCTTCAGTTGGGGCTTCTCCACGATGCCCGTCAAAGGGGAACGGTAGCCGTATTCGGTGCGCTCTGGTTGTATGCCGATGCCTGAACGGCCTTCGCGCAAAGCGGCAGCAACTTCTTCCTTGTTCTTCCCAAGGCAGGACCAAATGCCGATGCCTGTGATAACAACCCTTCTCATGTGTAAAGCCCTCCGTTGATTGAAATGACTTGCCCCGTGATGTAAGCGGCCTCGTCGGAAGCGAGGAAGCTGGTCAAAGCGGCCACTTCCTCGGGTTTGCCAAAGCGCCCAAGCGGGATGAGTTTTTTCAGTTCGGCCTCGTCGAGTTCCTTGGTCATGTCGGATGTGATGAAGCCCGGCGCGATGGCATTGACCGTCACCTTGAGGGCAGCCACTTCCTGCGCCAAAGCTTTGGTCGCGCCGATAAGCGCGGCCTTGGCGGCGGAGTAGTTGGTTTGTCCAGGCAAACCTTTCAGTCCCGACAGCGAAGCCATGTTGATGATGCGCCCGTTGCGGTGGGTCATCATGTCCTTCAACAGGCGGCGCGTGATGTAGAAGAAGCCGTTCAAAGTGGTGTCAAGCACCTTGTTCCATTGCTCTTCCTGCATGAAAACCATCAAGTTGTCCTGACGGATGCCCGCGTTGTTCACCAAAACGGAAATGTATTCTTCTGGGTGTGCGTTTTGCCACGATTCAAGGGCCGCTTCGATGGCTTTAGGGTCGGAAACGTCGAAAGGCAGCAGTTCTCCCCTGCCCCCGGCTTCCTCGACTTGCTTCAAGGTGTCTTCGGCAGCCTCTTTGTTGGATTGGTAGTTGATGATGACGGCAAAACCGTCCTTTGCCAAGCGCAGGGCGATGGCTTTTCCCAATCCACGAGAAGCTCCGGTGATAAGTGCGTATTTCATTATTTCAGTTTCAATGGGTTGGTTTTCAGATAGTTCTCCACGGTGGCAATATCCTTGTAGAAAGGCGTGTCTTCTATGAAGAGCGGCACCATTTCGCGCACCTTGTCATAAATTTTGCGCGAAGCGGGCGCCAACTTGTCGGCAATCTTCAGGCAGTCGGTGGCCTGCGCCAAGGCGATGTATTGAATGGCCATCACCTGGAAGCAGTTTTCCACCACTTGCTTGCAGAGCAAGGCCGAGTTGGTGCCCATGCTGACGATGTCTTGGTTGTCGTTGTTGTTCGGGATGCTGTGCACGTAGTTGGGCATGGCCAAGGTTTGGCACTCGGCGGTCGTCGAGGTGGCCGTGAACTGGCAGGCCTGCATTCCGTAGTTCAGTCCGAGTGTGCCGAGGTTGAGGAAGGGCGGCAAAATGCCATTGATGCGGTCGTGGAAAAGGTAGTTCAACTGCCGTTCCGCCGTCATGCAGAGGCGCACGAGCGCGATTTTCACCTTGTCTTCTTCAAGCGAGATGTAGTCGCCGTGGAAGTTTCCGCCATGATACACGTTTTGCGTTTCGGGATCGACAATCGGGTTGTCGGTGGCCGAATTGAGTTCATCCTCAAGGATTTGGCGGGTGTTTTTCAGGGTGTCATAGATGGGTCCCAAAATCTGCGGTGTGCAGCGCAGCGAATAATAGGCCTGCACTTTGTGTTCAAACACCTTTACGTCGGAGTGGCCGTAGTCGTAGAGTTCGTGGGCGCGTTTCTTGAGGCATTGCGAGCCTTCCGAGAGTTCGCGCATCCGGCGGGCCATCAGTTGTTGGCCTTCGTGGCGACGGCAATTGTTTTCGCCTTCCGACATATAATCATCAAAAGAAGCCGCGATTTCGTTCATCCACACGGCGGCCAAAGTCGCCCAATCAAGCAAAGTTTCAGCATGGAACAGGTTTACGATGCTGATACCTGTCATCACAGAGGTGCCATTGGTGATGGAAAGACCTTCGCGGATGTGCATTTTCAGTGGCTCGATGCCGTTTTCCTTCATCACTTCGGCGGTGGGTCGCCACTGGCCTTTGTAGTGTACCTCGCCTTCGCCAATCAAACATAGCGCGATGTGCGCCAATTGCACCAAGTCGCCGCTGGCGCCCACGCTGCCGTGCATGGGGATGAAGGGGAAAATCTCGCGATTGATGAACTCGACGAGGATTTTCACCACGTCGATATGCACGCCTGAGCGGCATTGAAGCACCGTACCCAAACGGGCAATCATGGCCGATTTCACATACACATCGTCCAACGGCTCGCCAGCGCCCGTGGAATGGCTGTGGATGATATTATATTGTAAATCTGTAAGATATTTGTCATCAACGCGCCATTGCGCCATGGGACCGAAGCCCGTGTTGATGCCATAGATAACCTTTTCGGCAGCAAATTTCTCCAAGAAACGGTAGCACTCATCCACACGCGCCATCCAATCTGTATCGATATGTATCGTTTCTGCCGAGTAGAGCAGTTTTTCAACCGCTTCAAGCGTGATTTTTTCCGTAAGGCTAATCATACTCTATTTTCCAATTCCTATAAGATTGCAAAACTAAGCAAAAAAATCCGAACACGAGAGCAAAACTTTAGGAATTGCTTTCCTTCCACCATTGGCTGAACGACTTGGGCGCAAAATCGGGCGGTTCGCGCCGCTCGCCGAAAGTCTGCCTGTTGATGAACCGCTTCAGCTCCATCCGCTTGATGAACAACGGGGCATCCATCTTCTTGCGCGACTTGCAGTGCCATATCATCAGTTTGAACATGGCTTCCAACTTGGCATCGCCAACGCGCTCAGTGGCAATAAGATGACGGTTTTCTATGATGAGGTCGTCCAACGGTATCTTCACCGGACAAACCTCGCTGCAACGGCCACAAGCCGAACAGGCTGAGGCGAGATACTCGTACTCTTTCAACCCGTGCATCAGCGGCATCATCACACTTCCCATAGGGCCAACATAGTCGGTGCCGTAGGCATGGCCGCCAATGTTCTTGTAAACCGGACACACATTCACGCAAGCGCCACAATGGATGCACGACATCATCTTGCGCTGCCTCTCGTGCGAAAGCAGTTCCGAGCGGTCGTTATTAAGCAATATGACAAACATCTGTTGCGGATTTCTACCGTCCTTGGCCGGACCGAAACTGATGGAATTGAAGGCTGCCATACTTTGACCTGTGGCGTGCAACGAAAGCAGAGGCAGCAATACGCTCAGGTCGTCCATCGTCGGAATCACCTTGGCTATGCCTGCCACCACAATGTGAATCTTGGCTGCGGTGGTGGCTTTCAGTATGTTGCCTTCGTTTTCTGTGAACACCACGCCGCCTTCGTCAGAAAGCAGGAAATTGGCTCCAGTCAGGCAGGCATCCGCTTGCTTGAGGCTTTCGTTCACCTTGTATCTCACAAAGTTGACCATTTGCTTGGGTGTGCTGTCAAGCTTCAACTTGAATGCTCCGTTGAGCAGGGCGTTGCACTCTTCCTTGGAAAGCTGCAAGGCCGGAGACAAAGGATGATATGCTTTTATATTGTTGGTTTTCAGCGTAAAGCGGTCGACTGTGGTTTCAATCAACTTGATGTTTTTCTTTTCGAGGAAGGCATTGATGTCTATTTCGTCGAGTATGGTGGAATGTGTTCGCGCCACGGTGCCAATCTTCTCGCGCATGAGCAGGTCGAATATGAGGGCGCGGGCATCGGCAGCATCGCGCGCCCAAACCACCTTTCCACCATTCTCGCTGAAGCGCGTCTCGAAATCGACAAGCAGCTTCTCAAGGTTGAACAATGCCTTGTTGCTCATGTTGTAGGCACGCTGTTTCTCCAACTCCATGTTGCGGTAGTTCACCTTGCCTTTGGCAAAGTTGCGCTCATAGCAGCTCGTGCTGTAGTTCATTTTCTGCCAGTGTTCCTCGTCAAACGTGATTTCGCTGGCCTTGTTGAATTCTTTCTTCATCGTTGCCATGGTCACTCCTCGCTTGGTTCTATTTTCTCCACCCTTTTCTTGTGTCGCCCGCCCTCGAAACCAGTGTTCAGGAAGGTTTGCACCATGTCCCATGCCAACTCGTTGGAGATGAACCTTCCAGGCAAGGCCAATATGTTGGCATCATTGTGGCACCGTGCCAATCTGGCCAATTCCACGTTCCAGCACAAGGCAGCCCTAACGCCGTGATGGTGGTTTGCCGTCATTTGCGCCCCGTTGCCGCTGCCGCAAAGGATGATGCCCAACGGATACTCGCCTTTCTCTATGGCCGTGGCCAGCGGATGAATCATGTCGGGATAGTCCACACTCGCACTGCTGTGGGTGCCATAGTCGCTCACCTCGTAGCCGGCTTCCTCCAACTTGCCAATGAGGTATTGCTTCATCTCGAAGCCGCCGTGGTCGCTCGCTATAGGAATAATTTTGTTATTTTCCATGACTGTTGATAAATATTTGGCAAAAGTACGATATTTAACTTTTGCCTCTGCCATTATCACACTATTTATGAATCGTTTACAAAACCATCTCAAAGCCTCTGTTTTTATCATAAACCACTATTTTCCAATACAATAAAAAGTTATCAACAGAATTATTGTTGATAACTTTTTCATTCCTGTTATCCAAAATGCCGCTCCTGTTCATAGCTCCAAAAAGGTCGAAAATTTCAACGCATTCAACGGAGAAAATGAACATAACTTTGAAAAAACAATGCGATTTTAGCCGTTGTTTCAAAATTCGTCGGATAATCGAAAATGGCTTAATCGGGCTGAAAAATAAGTTTTTACCTTTTCAAGAAAATGCCTTCTCAAACTCGTCCGAAATAATGCAAGATTTTTATTGGAAAGTTATCAACCAATTCACACCCTACCATTAATCATCATTAATCAAATTAATTAATCATTAATGAATAATGACGGTAGCAGAAGGCTGGATGCCAGACTGAGGTGTTGGGCTTTGCAAGGTCAGTAGTAAACGATGTTCATGTCGAGCCGCTTTTGCTGGAGTTGCTCTATTTTGCGGCCTTTGACTTTCGTGTTGTAAACCTTGAGGTTTTTCAGTGTTGCGATGCCCTCTATTGGCGACAGGCTTTTGATGTTCGTGTTGTTGATGAACAGGTTTTCGAGGCTTGTGAGGTTTTGCAGCGGTTTGAGCGATTTTATGGGCGTTCCGGCGGCGTTTATCGTGACAAGGTTGTTCATGTTCGAGAGGGGCGACAAGTCGCTGATTTGCGTGTTTTCGATGTTGAGCTGCTGGAGCATGGTGCTGCCTTCTATGGGTTTGAGGCTGCTGACGGGATTGTTTTTCGCGTTGAGTTCCTTCAGGTGGGGCTTGTTGGCCAAGGGCGCAAGGTCGCGCACGGCCTGATTGTCGATGGTGAGGCTTTCGAGCCAAATGAAGTCGCCGATGGGTTCGAGGCTGGCAATGGGAAATTCGGGGTGTACGACGATTTCGGCCAAGTTGGCTATTTTTTGTATCTCAATGGCGCTTGGCGTTTGGCCTTCATAGGGCACATGGTTCTTGAAGATGGCCTTCCAAATCTCGTCGATGCCGTCCCACCATGCGTTGAGTTGTTGGGTTTGGTAAACGACAGTCACTTGGCGTTGCTGCTCTTTCAGTGCGTTCACGTTGCGCGTGGCGATGTTGGTGTTGTCGGCCACGATGAGTTCGATGTTGTTGTCGTTGGCCAAGGCCATCAGGTCGCTGATGGGCGTGTCACTGATGTCCAAGTGCTTCAGGTTGTGGCTTTCCGACAAGGGCTTGAGGTCGGCCACATGAGTGTTGGCAAGGCTGAGCGATTCGAGGTTGGTGAGGCTTTGTATGGCGTTCAGCACTGAGATGTCGGTGTTGGCAAGGTTGAGGGTCTTCAGGTTGGTGAGTCGGCTGACGGGCATGAGGTTTTGTATGTATTGGTTGCCCGACAGGTCGAGTTCCTGCATGTTGATGATTTGGTGAAGCTGCTCAGTGGTAGGTTGCGCATCTATGTTGATTTGCTTGGAGAAGATGGCTTTCCAGTAGATGGGAAGCTCGTTCCACCAGTTGCGCAAGGCTTCTGTGTCGTAAATCACCAATGTGAACGGGTTTTCCAGAGTGAAGGCGCTGGCTTCTTCGTCGCCGATTTGCGATTGGTCGCAGTATATCTTGTTGAGCCGTTTGTTTTTCTTCAGCGGACTCAAGTCGCTGATGCTGGTCTTGCTGCAACGCAGTTCGCGCAGGTTTTGGGTTTCGGCTATGGCATCCAGGTGGCTGACGGGAGTGCCTGATATGTCGAGGTTTGACAATGTGGCGATGTTGGCAATGGGTGTCAAGTCCCTGACGGAAGTGTTGCTGATGTCCAAGATGGCCAGTTGCTGCATGTCTTGCAGCGGCGCGATGTTGGCGATGCGGCAGCCGCTCAGGTTGAGCGAAGTGAGTTGGGGGCAATGCTTCAGGTCGGTGAGCCGGCTGGTGAGTGTGTTGGAAATGTCGAGCTTATGGAGGTTGCGCAGCGAAGCCAACACCGACAGGTCGCCAACGTTGGTGTTGCCCAGTTCGAGTTCCTCTATGGTGATGCAGTATTTGAGCGGCGTGATGTCGTTGATGAGGGTGGAGTTGGCGCGAAGCACTTTCAGTTTGTTGGCGTTGCGCAAGGTCGAGATGTCGTCCACTGAGGTGCCAGTGATGTCGAGGCTGACCAGATCTGAAAGCTCGCTCAATGGCTCCACGCTGATGATTTCCCTTATGTCTGAAAGGTCCACGCTTTGTTTTTGGGTGGCGAGTTTCAGTATCCTGTCAAGCTCGTTCATGTCGGCTTCCGTCTTGAAAAACTTGTCTTTCAGCACGGTTTCGCCCGTTGAGGGGTTGATGGCGGGATACGAGGCCATGAAATCTGCCGAAGATATGAGTCCGACACTCGAAAGCGGAATGCTGTCGTATAGTTTGAGTCCGTGTCCCAAACGGTTCTTCCAGTTCATGGAGAGGCTGTTCCACCAGTTGCGCAAAGCTTCTTTCTCGTTGATTTTTGTGGTGTAGATGCTGGCAATTTTAAGGCTGTTGTTTTGCCTGTCGAGATTCACTTCAACAAATCGTTTCTTGATGTTGTCGATGGCTTCGTCGTTGATGGTCTTGGCCGTGAGCTGTCGCGAGAGCGTGGCCTTGAAATAGATGCTGCCGTCGTCGCGGGTGCTGTTGGCTATGCTTTGCAGGTCGAACTTGAAGTTGGCTTGCTTGAAGAAGAAGTCGATGTCTTTCAGGTAGGCCTGAACGTCTTTGTTGATGGGTGTGTTGCGGTTCATGTCCAGGTCGTCTTCAATCTGCACTTTGTCGTCGATGAATATCTTGCTCCAGCTTTCGGTGAAGATGATTTCCTTTTCCAAGGCCGTGGCTGTGCTGTCGCCAAGGAAGTTGAGCGTTTCCTCCAAATACGACAAAAGGCCCTTCACTTCGGCCTCATACTTGTTGGTTTCGTCTTTCGACAGTTTTTGGGCTTGAGTTGGTGCCGTCAGGCAAAAAAGGAGAATGAAGAACAGGACTGTCCGTTTCATGGCTGATAGAATTTGATGAGGTTGACTTTTTCTTTTTCAGGCATATAGATGACGTTCGACATGAGCCAGCCTGAGTTGAGGCCAGAGCGGTTGAACCACGACACCTCGAAATACCAGTCCTTGATTTGCAGCACGTGGAACTTCACGCTGTCGACATGCTTGAACACAAGGCTCCCTTTCTTGATTTCGTAGAAGAAAAGGGTCAGGTAGTCGGGAGTGTAGGTGTTTGAGGCATAGTATTCTATGACTTCAGGCTGCTGGAAAGCCTTGTAGATGTTCATGAAGTCGAGTTCGTGGCTCATCGGGTGGAGGAAATGCTTTTCCTTCTCGGCCATCTCGCCCGTTGGGAACATTTTGTTGAACTCTGAGAAATAAACGTTGGTGAGCACCCATTTCGACCCCAAGCCTTCCTTCTCGACGGCGAGGAACAGCATCACATTGACATCCTTTCCGTTGTATTTGAAAGTGGCTGAAACCTCCGAGTACCAACGGCCTCCGAGGAAGGTCATGAAAGTGGAGTCGTCTTTGGTGACGTCTTCGATGAAATAGCGCTGCAACTCGGTCTGGGCACCGTATTTCTGCTGGTCGAAGAGGACGGGCAGCGACTGCCGGCGCATTTCCTTGTTGTGGTAGCGCGGGTCTTTCGGGTTGAGCCTTTCGCCGAATTGGTCTTCCTCGTAGTTGAAGCGGCGCATGAACTGCCCCATCTGCTTCGTCATGGCGTAGAGTTCGGTTTCGTCCATCTTGAAATTGCCAATCGTTTGGGCGAAAGCGTTGCCTGACAAAAGCAGACTTACGGTCAAAAGCGCGATATGTCTAAAATGGACTTTCATGGTTGTTTACCCAGACCATGAACCATGACCATGACCGCCCTCACCTTCAGGTTGAGCAGGCCATGGTCATGGTCAAAGGTCATGGTCAAGTTATCTATTCGTTGTTTCCTTCACCCTCATGTCGCCGAGCAGCACGTCCCAGAAACCGATGGTGCGGCCACCGATTTGGGTTTCCTTGCGCTTTACATAGACGGTGATGTCTTTCTTTGTGGTGTCCTTATATTCGAGGTTGCCTTCGGCGTTGTAGCCTCTGAAAGTTTGGAAAATGGTGATGACTCCCACATAGGTGCCGTCGGGCTGGCGCTGCAAGTCGCTGACATATTCGATGTTGTACCATTCAATCTCAACGCGGTCGTAGTTGAGGCGCATCAGGTGCTCGAAGTACTTGCGCACGCGGTAATAGGTGATTTGGTTGGAGCTGAGCGACGAAACGCCGATTTCGGCATCGCTCATGAAGAGTTCCTCGGCGCGGTCGATGACGCGGTTGGCCTCGCTGAAAGGCGTGCTTTTCGAGCCGACGATCTTGATGTATTTGCTCAGGTCGCGCACCTTTTCCAAGGCGAGGCTGTCGATGGCCTGCTTGCGTTCGAAACTCAGTTCGTCCTGGGCTTGCGCCGCACCGGCGAGGCACAGCACAAAGGCTAATGTGGCAATGATCTTCTTCATTTCTTTATCAGTTCAAGTTCGTTAATCTTTCCGTTGGCGTTGTATTTGATTTCAAAGACCTTATCGGAGGCTTTCTTTTGGTCTTTCAGGTAATTGAGGTAGTTCTCGATGGTAGTCGGACGGTCGTAGTCGTTGAATCCGGCGTTTTGGCTGATGATGATGAGCACGGGCACGTTTTTCGACTCGAACATTCCCAAGGTTTCGTTGATGAGGCGGTTGGCCTGCGCGATGCTTCCGGCGCGGGCGATGTTGTTGAAGTTGCCTTCAAGCACCACATTGGCGGCCTGCTGCTCCTGTTGCTGCGCGTTGATGCGTTCTTCTTCTTCCCTTTGTGCACGCTCACGGGCGAGCTTCTTCTCCACTTGGAAGAGCAGGTCGTCGACCTCGGCGTTTTGCAGGTTCCAGTCCTTGATAGTCTGCACACGGGCTTCTTTCTCCTCGAGGGTCCAAAGGGTTTCGTCGTCGAGGATGGCGTTCAGGTCTTTTACGGCTTGCTCCACCCGCGACTTGTACTCGGCCTCGGCGGCTTCCTTGGCTAATTTCTTCTTGCTCTTGCAACTGGTGGCGCTTCCAAGCGTGATGAAAGCAGCGAGGAGCACCATGATGACGGTTGTGATTCTGTTTTTCATCGTTTTTTGTTTTATCTATTCACTGCTAATAACGGCATTTTTTGAATTAAATTGCAAAATTAGTGCTTTTTGCAAAAACCGTGCAAAAATTTTGCTCATTTGGGATAAAAAAGCCGATGCGAATAGAAAAACCTGTTGCGGCAGCCGCATGGGTTTGTTTTGCGGCACTTTAGAGCCGCGGCGCGCCACGGCTCTACGAATGTCGTCGCGTTTATTCCTTCACTACCTTGTCGGTGAACACGGTGCCGTCTTCTAAAGCGACGCGCAGCAGGTAGATGCCTTGCGGCAAACCGTGCAGGTTGATTTCGTTGGTGTTTTGGACAGTCTTCACCAACTGGCCCAAAGCATTATAAACTTGGGTTTCGGCGGCTTGGGCGCCGTCGATGGCAATCTTCTCTTTTGCTGGATTGGGGCATACGGTGATTCCAGAAACACTTTCAGGAAGATTGGTTATTGAAATCATAGCCGACTTGTAAACCAAACCATTTTCTGACACAATATAGAATGTCGTGTCGGCACCGTCTAGGTTGTAAATGTCCTGACACTGTGTCGTGCCCTGATACTCACATCCTGGAAGCCCTTGGTTGGCTGAAATCCAGTTTTCCCAGCCATTTTTCATTATTACACTTCCCCAAATCGTTGAACCTTTTGTTAGTGTATTACCGCCAAATATGCAGCCGTATGTGTCGGAAGTGAATTTGGCATAGGAAGAAGTTCCCATGTCGGGCAATGCTTCACTATTCTCAAAACTAACGCTCTCAAAACCGTCTTCCGTCACAATCATGTTATGGGACCAACCGTTGAAGGAACCATATATCTCGATATGGTTCTTGTCAAAGAAATGGGCGACAAATGAAGGATGGACAGAAACGACCGAGTGCCTTGCTATCCATGTTGCTCCTAAATCTGTGGTTTTACAAACATAAAGCTGTTCATTCCATTGGTCCAAAATAACAAGGTACCCTGTTTCATCCTCGAAAAATAATTCGCAACAAGAAACATTATTAAGGTATAAAGGTAATTCTATATCGCCGCTCGATAGGTCAAAATGATTAAAACTCTGCCCGCCATCAAAGGTATTCCAAAGCGTTTCATTTTCAAAATCGGCGAGAAAGAACGTTTCTGAATTTACCACAAACAGGTGACTCGACCGATACCAGCCTTCATTCTCCAAACAAGCATATATGTTATAAGGGAGTTCTTGCCAGGTCTGGCCGCCGTCGGTGGTTTTCACAATGATGCATTGACAGCTTGCTACTGGGTTGCCACAGGCATAGCCCACTTGTTCATCGGCAAAAGCCACATGAACCATATTGAAGCCTTCTTTTTCGAAATTGACCTCCCATGAAGCTCCACCGTCGGATGTTTTCAGTATTTTACCATTCTCGCCACAGACGACCACCTCGTTTTCATTGATACAGTATACGCCGAAAAGGCTCTCCGAAACACCTGTTGAGATTTCCATCCAGCCTTCCACTAACTGTGTCTGCGCCTTCGCCAACCCCGCCGCCACCAGCAGCAAGAAGAGAAGGACTTTTGTTTTTAGGTTGTTTTGTGTATTCATATTTGTTTAAGTTTTGGTTAATAATTCGAGGCAAAGATAGACCATTTTTTGGCATATTTGCAAGGGTTCACGGCATTTTTGCCTACGGCATTCCTGTAGGGCTGTCGTACCACGGCAGCCGCCACGGTGTGTTTACGGCGGCTGCCACGGTGTGTTTTGCGGCGCCGTAGAGCCGCGGCGTGCCACGGCTCTACGAATGTCGCCGCGTTTATTCCTTCACCACCTTGTCGGTGAACACGGTGCCGTCTTCTAAGGCGACGCGCA
>ONVP01000289.1:3081-4926 GCA_900321315.1 uncultured Bacteroidales bacterium | reverse complement strand
GTTTTTTTAATTGATTGATACTGTGAAGCCGTTTGACCCAATCAGGCGGCTTCTTTTCTTTAAATCCCAACACGATGAACCCGATTGAGACCATATACCAACATTACGCCAAAGCCTACAAGGTTTCGACCGACAGCCGGAAAATCGAGCCGCAGGCCGTCTTCTTCGCCTTAAAAGGTGAGAACTTCGACGCCAACGACTTCGCCCTGCAAGTGGCCGAAGCGGGCGTGGCAAGCCTCATCGTCGCCGACCGCAAAGACCTTCCGCCACATGAGCGCCTGCTGATTGTGGAAGACTCGCTGAAGACCTTGCAGGACTTGGCCGCCTACCATCGCACACAAAGCAAAGCGATCATCCTTTCCATCACCGGCACCAACGGCAAGACGACCACCAAAGAACTTGTCTCGGCAGTGCTGGCCAAGAAATACAACATCATCCACACGATGGGCAATTTGAACAACCACATCGGTGTGCCACTCACTTTGTTGAGCATCAAGCCCGAAACCGAAATTGCCATCGTGGAGATGGGTGCCAACCATCCGGGCGAAATCGACTTCCTCTGCCGCATCGCCGACCCTGATTTTGGCTTGATAACCAACATCGGGAAGGCACATTTGGAGGGTTTCGGCAGTTTTGAGGGTGTCATAAAGACCA
Source organism: uncultured Bacteroidales bacterium (assembly GCA_900321315.1). Classification (GTDB taxonomy): domain Bacteria; phylum Bacteroidota; class Bacteroidia; order Bacteroidales; family F082; genus Limimorpha. Next base: position 4,272 of record ONVP01000289.1, on the reverse strand, counting down.
AGACCGAACTTTACCGACACATCAAGGCACATGGAAAGGCTGTGTTCGTCAACCAAGGCAATCCATTGCTTTGGGAGCAGTCGGAAGGGCAAACACGCATCAGTTATGGCCGCCATTGCGCCGCCGACACGCCTGTTGCGCCCGCTGCTTGCGACCCTTATTTGAGCGTCGGATGGGAAAAGCATCTCATCCAGACCCATTTGGTGGGTAGTTACAACTTTGAGAATGTGGCCGCAGCCATTGGTGTGGGACAATATTTCAAGGTCGATGATGATAAGATTGTGGAGGCTTTAGAAAACTATACACCCACAAACAGCCGATCGCAAGTGATTGAAACCCAAAAGAATAAAATCCTCATGGATGCCTACAACGCCAATCCGACCTCCATGCGTGCCGCTTTAATCAACTTCGCCAGCATTCGCGGAGAGCAACACCTATTAATATTAGGCGACATGCGCGAGTTGGGGACAGCCTCCGAAGAAGAGCACCGAAACATCCTTGCGTTGATGAAAGAATTAGGATTTAAAGAAGCCTTCTTGGTTGGACAAAATTTCTGCGCCTACAATGACAATCCCAATTGGAAAACTTTCGGCAAGGTTGAGGAATTATGCCAACATCTTGAAAGCCATCCAATTGAAGGCAAGCATATTCTGGTAAAAGGCTCGAGAGGGATACAATTGGAGAAAGTGTTACCATTAATGTGACGCCCCTTCGACAAGCTCAGGGGCCTAAACCAAGGTCGTTGAGCCTGCCGAAACGCCGACCTTAAAAAGAGACCCATGAAAACAACAATAGCCATAGGCTTAATGTCGGGCAGCTCGCTTGACGGATTGGACATCGCACTCGTGCGCTTCCAAGAGGAAAACGACAAATACCATTTCCAAATCCTTGAAGCCGAGACCCTTCCCTATCCCGACCATTGGAAAACGCAACTCGCCGAGGCCTTCCACAAACAGCCCGAAGACTTGGTGCAATTGGATAAGGATTACGGCAAATATTTGGGCGAACAGGTCTTGGCTTTTGCCAAGAAACACAATGCCCACCCTGACTTTGTGGCATCGCACGGACACACCATTTTCCACAAGCCTGAGCAACATTACACCCTGCAAATCGGCGACGGTCAGGAGTTGGCCAAGGCCTGCGGTTTCACTGTCATCAACGACTTCCGCAGCGAGGATGTCGGCAAAGGCG
>ONVP01000289.1:0-3074 GCA_900321315.1 uncultured Bacteroidales bacterium | reverse complement strand
ATCTGCCTCAACATCGGCGGCATCGCCAATGTTTCCTACGACGAGGACGGCAAGCGTATCGCCTGTGACCTCAGCATCGCCAACCAAACCCTCAACTTTCTCGCCCAAATGAAAGGCCTCGACTACGACCGCGACGGCGAATTGGCCCGCAGCGGCGAAGTCAATATGGACTTGCTGAAAAGGCTGAACAGGCATCCGTTTTACGGGCAAATGCCTCCCAAATCCTTGGGCAGGGAATTCTTTGAAGAAAACCAAAAAAGCCTGCTAAAGGATTTGCCCATCGAAGATATGTTGGCCACTTTTGTGGAGCATATCGCCCTACAAATCGCATTGGGAATCAGCCATTTGTCCAAGGGAAAGATTCTCGTCACGGGAGGCGGTGTCCGAAACAAGTTCCTGATGGAACGCCTGCAAGCCCGCACCTCGCACAAGGTTGTCATCCCCGAAAAACAAATCATCGACTACAAGGAAGCCTTGGTTTTCGCTTTCCTTGGATTGCTCCGTTTGGAGGGAAAGACCAATGTCTTGGCCTCGGTTACTGGGGCTGAAAGTGATAGTTGCAGCGGGCAGATTTGGAGGTAAAAAACCTGCCAACTGACGGAATGAAAATCGGCCAACTGACGGAATGAAAATCAGCCAACTGACGGAATGAAAATCGGCCAACTGACGGAATGAAAATCGGCCAACTGACGGAATGAAAAATACAAAAAACTTTGTAAATCAATAAAAAAGTAGTATTTTTGCAGCGGATTAAAAGCAGTCAAATTATGGACGAAAATTCGATGTACAAATTGAGGATTGCAGACCAATTACTTTTGGAACAATTGGAAGCCGCTGGCGCAGTGCTGATACAAGGACCCAAATGGTGCGGAAAGACCACAACAGCAGCCCAAGCCGCCAAAAGTGTATTGTATATGGACTGGCCACGGGAATTAGAGAAAAACCTTTTTCTTGCGGAAGAAAACCCAGAGGCATTGCTTGAAGGCGAAGTGCCACGATTGATTGACGAATGGCAGTTGGCTCCGCAATTGTGGGACGCGGCACGGTTCACGGTCGACCGCCGTGGAAAGCCCGGACAATTCATCTTTACCGGTTCTGCCGTGCCCGCCGACAAAAGCAAAATCCACCATACAGGGACAGGGCGTTTTGCATGGCTCACCATGCGTCCTATGAGCCTTTGGGAATCGGGGGAGTCGAATGGCAAAGTCAGCTTGCTCCGTCTGTTTGCGGGGCAGCGTGATGTAGCCATTGCGCCCGACCATTCCTTGAGCGACTTGAGCTTCATGGTTTGCCGTGGCGGATGGCCCAGTTCACTGAACATGAAACGCACAGCGGCGTTGCGACAGGCCCAAAACTATGTGAACGCCGTGTGCGAAAGCGACATTTCTCGCGTGGACAATACCGTGCGCGATGCCACCTTTGCCCGTCGCCTGCTTCGCTCATACGCCCGACACCAAGGCGCGCAAGTGCCCATCAGCACCATTTATGCCGACCTCGCGTCGAGCAAGGAAGGCTCGATGAGCGAAGAAACCATCTCCTCATACATCACGGCATTGAAGAAAATCTTCGTCGTGGAAGACATGCCCGCGTGGAGCCCCAACCTGCGCTCCAAAACGGCCATCCGCACCTCCGAAACACGATATTTCGTTGACTCTTCCGTGGCAACGGCGGCCCTTGGCATGGGGCCAAAGGACTTGGAAAACGACTTGAACAGCTTTGGGCTGATGTTTGAAACGATGGCGGTGCGCGACTTGCGCGTCTATGCGGAAGCACTCGATGGAGACGTGTTCCACTATCGCGACAAAAACGGCCTCGAATGCGATGCTGTGATTCATTTGCACAACGGTAGTTATGGATTGGTGGAAATCAAGCTTGGTGGAAGCAAGTTGGAGGAAGAAGGAGCCAAGACCTTGAAAGAATTGGCTGGCAAGATTGACACAGTCCGAATGAAAGAGCCATCGTTCCTTATGGTGCTGACAGGCCTTGGCAGCTATGCTTACCAGCGCAAAGACGGCGTGATGGTGGTGCCTATTGGGTGCTTGAAGAATTAAATGCTGTGTTATAGTTCTAACTGACAGTTGCCGCCAAAAACACATCTCTAAGAAATTGCTTTCCTAAAACAAATGCTGCGTAAACAAAACCGGTGGATTTCCAATCAATTGAATGTCAAACTTTAGAGAGTTTTCGATATAAGTGCTTGCGCTATGGATTCGGAAACTGATTTGCCAGCCTTCATCCAAAACCATCATTAGTGTTGTTTCAGAACCTTCCTTGAACTCTAATTCAATTATGCGCGTGGGCAATTTGATGGCATCCGTTTTCACAACGGGCTTTTTCCCGTTTACGGTCTGGTTCAATTTTCCGCCGATATTGAACGCTTTTACCACCACAATCTTTTTATTGTCCTCCTTGATGAACTTGTAAAACGGTTTGCGGCCAATCAGATAATGCAGCAAATTGGCAGAGGCCGTTGGATTGTTTTTCGCCAAACGCAACATTTCTTTGCGAAAAGCCTTTAGCAATGGCACATAAACATCTTCGGCTTTTGAACTGCCCAAATCTTCCCATTTTGTTTTCGGATTGTCCGCTTTCAGCAGTTTCAGATAGTCAAAAACAGGTTGAATTTCAGAAAAATAGATTGTTGAGCAAGGAATCCCCATCCATTCGTTACCGAAGTCGATTTGGGGTGAAATTCTGGAATGTTTTACCGCATCGTGATTATTCTTGGCCGAAATGCCGATTTCCCATTTCGTGGCATTGGTCTGTCGAGAAAAAATGACATCCCTAACATCACCTCTTATCCCTTCCGCATCAGAGGCAAGTCGAATGTCCAGGAAATCAGCACTATTTCTGGCGCAAACAAGACCTGGCTCAATGGCTTTCATCGTTTCCATAGTTTTTTGTGCAGCTAAATAAAACTCTGACTGCCTGTTGAAATCTTGAATCTCGAAGCATTTCCTTCCGTATTGAATACACGAATCGTCTTGAAGCCGGACATCAATGCCTATTGACTTCAAATCTTCATAATACGCCTTGGCGATGGCATATTCAAACGCTTTGCCGTTTTCAACTTG
>ONVP01000134.1 GCA_900321315.1 uncultured Bacteroidales bacterium | reverse complement strand
TTGATGTCGTTGAAGTTGTCGATGTTCAGGCCGCAGTCCATGCCAGCACTGACTTCCTTCACATCGTCCTTGTAACGTTTCAAGGAGCCGAGCGTGCCTGTGTAAATCACGATGCCGTCGCGGATGAGGCGAATCTTCGTGTTGCGGTTAATCTTGCCGTCCAAGACCATGCAGCCGGCGATGGTGCCGACCTTGCTGATCTTGAAAGTCTCACGGATTTCGAGGTTGCAGGTGACCACTTCCTCGATTTCGGGAGCCAACATGCCTTCGATAGCGGCTTTGATTTCCTCGATGGCGGTGTAGATGATGGAGTACAAACGAATGTCAATCTTCTCATTCTCAGCCATCTTACGCGCTTGCGCGGTAGGACGCACGTTGAAGCCAACGATGATGGCGTTGGAGGCCGAAGCCAGCATGACGTCCGACTCGCTGATGGCACCCACCGACTTGTGGATGACATTGACTTGCACCTGTTCGGTGGAGAGCTTCAGCAAGCTGTCGGCCAAAGCCTCGACGGAGCCGTCCACGTCGGCCTTGACGATGATGTTCAGCTCCTTGAAATCGCCGATGGCGATGCGGCGGCCGATTTCGTCCAAAGTGATGTGCGGACTGGTGCGGCGCGTCTGTTCGCGCTGCAACTGCTCGCGGCGGTTGGCAATGGCTTTCACCTCGCGCTCGTCGGTCATCACGTTGAAGGCATCACCCGGCATGGGGGCGCCGTTCAAACCGAGAAGCAAAACGGGTGTTGAGGGTCCGGCTTCCTTCACTTGCTTGTTGTGATCGTCGAACATGGCCTTCACCTTGCCGTAGGTCGTGCCTGCAAGCACCATGTCGCCAACTTTCAATGTGCCGTTTTGCACCAGAATCTTGGCCACATAGCCGCGACCTTTATCCAAAGCCGACTCGATGACTGCGCCTTTGGCCAAACGGTTCGGGTTGGCCTTGAGGTCGAGGAACTCGGCTTCGAGCAGCACTTTTTCGAGCAAGGCATCCACGTTGGTACCGATTTTGGCTGCGATTTCCTGCTCTTGGTACTTGCCGCCCCAACTTTCGACGAGAATGTTCATGTTAGCCAACTGCTCACGAATCTTGTCTGGGTTGGCAGTAGGCTTGTCTATCTTATTCAGTGCGAACACGATAGGAACGCCCGCCGCCTGCGCGTGGTTGATGGCTTCAACGGTTTGCGGCATCACGCTGTCGTCGGTGGCAATAACGATGATGGCCACGTCCGTAATCTTGGCACCACGGGCGCGCATGGCCGTGAAAGCCTCGTGACCGGGCGTATCCAAGAAAGTGATTTTTCTACCGCTTTCGGTAGTAACTTCGTATGCACCAATATGTTGCGTGATACCACCAGCTTCGCCAGCCACCACATTGGTATTTCTGATGTAGTCCAAAAGCTTGGTTTTACCGTGGTCCACATGGCCCATGACGGTGACAACAGGAGCACGAGGCACGAGGTCTTCTTCCCTATCCACTTCCTCTGTTTCGGCGATGGCCTCTTGCACATCCGCACTGACAAAGTCGATTTGGAAGCCGAACTCTTCGGCAACCACAGTAAGTGCCTCAGCGTCAAGTCGTTGGTTGATAGAAACGGGCATCCCGAGGCTCATGCATGTGCCGATGACCTTGACAACTGGTACGTTCATCATCGTAGCCAGTTCGTTGGCGGTCACGAACTCCGTCACTTTCAGCACTTTCTGTTCCGCTTCTTGGCGCATCATTTCCTCCATGAGGTTGCCTGCCACCTGCTGACGCTTTTCGCGGCGATGCTTGGAGGTCTTCGACTTGCCCGTGGGAGCGAGGCGTGCCAAAGTGTCCTTGATTTGCTTCGAGATTTCCTCGTCGGTCATCTCGGGTTTTTCTTCCCGTTTGCCTTGTTTCTTGTCTTTCTTGCTCGGTTTGAGAGCATCTTTGGGAGCTTTCTTGCTGGTGTTGTCGCCGCCTTGCGGTTTGGCGCCTTTGCCTTGCTTTCCGCTGTCTTGTTTCTTGCCGCCGCCGGCATTCACGTTAGGTCCAGTCGGGTTTTCCGACGAGCCTTCGGGCTTGCCTTTGATGCGTTTGCGTTTCTTTCGGCGCGACTCACTGCCCGAGCGGCGTTTTTCGTCGGGAAGTTCGATTTTGTCGAGGATTTTCGGGCCTTCCAGCTTTTTCACCTCGGTTTTGATGAACTTCGGCTCGGCTTGCGATGCGGTGGCCTTGGCGGGTTGAGGCTCCGGTTTTGGCGCTGGCTTTTGCGGCAGGCTTTGCTTGGGCTTGGCCGATTCTTCCTTGGGCTTGGCGGATTCTTCCTTGGGCTTGGCCGATTCTTCCCTGGGTTTGGCGGATTCTTCCTTGGGCTTGGCCGTTTCTTCCTTGGGTTTGGCCGAATGCTGCTGCTGTTGTTTCTCGCCTTGTGGTTCTTTCTTTTGTTTCTCCTTCTTGCTTTTCTTGTCGGGGCGCAACTTGGTGTTCAGGCTGTCCAAGTCGATTTTGCCGAGCACTTTCAGCGGCGACGACTCGGTCGTGGTTTCGTTTTCCTTGGGCTGGTCGGCGGCTGGGGTGGTGTCTTTGCTTTCTTCCTTGGTCGATTCGGCTTGGCCGTCGGTGTCTTTCGGCTTGGCCGGCATGGTCGACGACGGGAGCGTGTTGGTGCGGATGATCACCTCATCGTGTTCCTCGTCGCTGTTGGTCTTTTTCGGTTTTTTGGCCGTGTCAACGGAAACAGTGCCTCCCTTGTAAGAGATGTTGCCTAATTTCTTGGCCACATTCTTCACTTCCTTCTCGCCCTGATATTCCTTCACGAGCAGCGCATACATGTCTGCCGTGAGCTTCGTGTTCGGCGATGAGTCGACCTGAAATCCCTTCTTGGTGAGGAACTCCGTGATGGTCGTCATCCCGACGTTGAATTCCTTTGCCGCTTTCGACAATCGTATGGTGTTGTTTGATTCTTCGGACATAGTTGTTCTCTCCCTTCGTTTCTCGTTAGTATTCAGATGCCTTGGGCATCATTCGGCATCTTGTTCAAATTCGGCTTTGAGTATGTGGAACACCTCTTTGACGGTTTCCATTTCGAGGTCGGCGCGTGTGGCGATTTCCTCTGGCGTGTACGACAGCACGTTCTTGGCGGTGTCGCAGCCCATCTTGACGAGCGCGTCGATGACCCACTGGTCGATTTCGTCGGAGAACTCCTGAAGATCGACGTCTTCTTCGGCGTTGTTGGCCTCGCTGTTGCGATACACGTCGATTTCGTAGCCTGTAAGTTTGCCGGCCAGCTTGATGTTGTAGCCGCCTTTGCCGATGGCGAGGCTGATTTGGTCGTTCTCCATGTAAACGTTGGCCATGGTGCCGTCTTCGCTAAGCACGATGTTGGTGATTTTGGCTGGGCTCAATGCGCGGCTGATGAACAGTTCCGGGTTGTTGGTCCAGTTGATGACATCGATGTTTTCGTTGCGCAGTTCGCGCACGATGCCGTGTATGCGGGTGCCTTTCATGCCCACGCATGCGCCCACGGGGTCGATGCGGTCGTCGTAGCTCTCTACGGCAATCTTGGCTCTCTGGCCTGGCTCGCGCACGATTTTCTTCACGGTGATGAGGCCGTCGAAAATCTCGGGCACTTCGGCTTCGAGCATGCGTTGCAGGAAGATTTCCGAGGTGCGCGACAAAACGACCACAGGCGAGCCGTTGACGCTCTCAACGCTTTTGACGATGGCTCTCACCGTGTCGCCTTTCTTGTACACGTCGCTCGGGATTTGCTCGGCTTTCGGCATGGTCAGCTCGATGCCTTCGTCGTCGACGACCACGGTTTCGCGTTTCCAAGCGTGAACCACTTCGGCAGTGATGATCTCGCCCACTTTTTCCTTATATTTCTGGAAAATGCTTTCCTTCTCGTATTCAGCCACCTTTGTCTGCAAGTTCTGGCGCAGCGCCAAGATGTCGCGGCGGCCAAAGTTCTCGATTTTAAGCACCTCGCTCACGTCGTCGCCCACCTCAAAGTCAGGCTCGATCTTGATGGCGTCAGACAGCTTGATTTCGCGCGCGGGGTCTTTCAACCTCTCGTCGTCGACGACGATGCGGTTATGATAAATCTCGAAGTCGCCCTTGTCGACGTTCACGATGATGTCAACGAAGCCCTCAGTGTCGGTCTCAAACTTCTTGTTCAGCATGCCGCGAAACACGTCCTCAATGATGCGCATCATGGCCTCGCGGTCGATGTTCTTGAATTCCTTGAATTCGGAAAAGGTTTCTACTAATTTGTAATTGTCCATTGTATTGTTTGATTTAAAATTTCAAATTTAAGGTTTTAAGATTCTGTTACTTAAAATATGATTGCAGGTTTGATTTCCGTTTTTTTGCGTTCCAATACCAGATTGGGCTGTTCCTCCACGGGTTTCTTCTTTTTTGAGGTTTTCTTCGGCGCGGGAGCGATTTCCAACTTTTCGTCGTCGAAACTTACCAACTTGCCTTGCAGCTTGCCCGTTTCCTTGGCCTTCGCTTCCACGTCCTTGCCCACGTATTTCTGCAACTGGCGGTCCATCTTCAAGGCGCCTGCAAGGCCCCACGACATCACGCTCAGCTCAAAGTCTTCCGCATCGCGGTCGAGCTTGCTTTCGATGAAACGGCTCAACTCGACGCAATGGTCGATGCTGACAGCCGTGTCTGAATCCACATAGACTTCAACCACATTGTTGGGCTTCACCTTCACTTCCACGAGGAAGCGATCGGTTCCAGCGAGGGCTTCTTCACACAAGACGGTTATTTGTTCTTTACTTATCATTTTATATTTCAACATTTTAAATCGACCTTTCGACTGGCTCAAGGCCCTTTGCTTTTACAACAAAAAAACCTGTTACTCAAAGTAGCAGGTTTTTTCTTCCACCTTAAGTTGTCGAGCAAGGATTCGAACCTTGACAGGCAGAACCAAAATCTGCAGTGCTGCCGTTACACCACTCGACATCATTCATCTCTGAATGCGGCTGCAAAGGTACGACTTTTTTTGTTACGCGCAAGTGTTTTTTTGATTTTTTTGAAAAAAAAGTGAAAAAATCCTATTCTGCCGCTTTTCGAGGCAGGTTTTGGCACTTTTGGTGCACACCTAAGCCAAAAATCCGTATCTTTGCCGTTTGGCAAAGGCCAAAAACAAGCGAAAAACCAACAAGTAATTCTATATCGTTATGACATTCAAAAGGTTAAACAACATTACTGGATGGCTGGCAGGCTTAATTGCCGCCGTCGTGTATTTCCTTACGCTGGAGCCTACCGTGAGCTGGTGGGACTGTGGCGAGTACATCTCAACGGCTTACAAGCTGCAAGTGGGCCACCCGCCTGGAGCGCCGCTGTTCCAAATGATTGGGCGTTTCTTTACGCTCTTTGCGGGCGACGACGTCACCAAGGTGGCCATGATGATCAACGTGATGTCGGCTTTGTGCAGCGCCCTCACCATCGTATTCCTTTTCTGGACCATCACCATGCTGGCCCGCAAGGTGTGGATGAAAGACGGCGAAGACGCGCCTTGGATTAATAAAATAGGTGTACTGCTGGCTGGATTTGTCGGTGCGGTGGCCTACACCTTCACCGAGTCGTTCTGGTTCAACGCCGTCGAAGGCGAGGTTTATGCCATGTCGTCGTTCTTCACCGCCGTCACCTTCTGGGCCGTGCTGAAGTGGGAACAGGTTTCCGACGACCCGAGAAGCAACCGCTGGATCATCTTCATCGCCTTCCTCATCGGCCTTTCCATCGGCGTGCACCTGCTGAACTTGCTTTGTGTGCCAGCTTTTGTGTATGTGGTTTACTTCAAGAAGTGGAAAAAGACCTCGTTGGGCGGCTTCGTTGTGGCGGGCTTGGTTTCTGTGGTGCTGTTGTGGTTCCTCAACATGTTCCTTGTGCCGCAAACGGTCAACATGGCCAGCAAGTTCGAGCTGTTTTTCGTCAATTCGCTCCATGCGCCGTTCAACGTGGGCACCATCGTTTATTTCGTCCT
>ONVP01000035.1 GCA_900321315.1 uncultured Bacteroidales bacterium | reverse complement strand
TGCAAAAGCAAATGGAAAAATATGGGTATCAGAAAAACGAATTGTTATCTGCACCTCAAATAAAAATGTACATATCAAAGAAGGAATGTGTCTTATTGCCTGGAAATCAAAGAAAGACAAACACGCAAACACTTGTTCCTGTTGATGTTGACCCTCTTTATGGTATGGAGGTGGTCAGTTTTGACGATACCATTAATGAAATGAATTCTATTCAGGAATCGATAATGTTTAGCGATTATGGACAAGGCGACGCTTAAAAAATCGTTATGTAATTGTTCTGATTGTTCGGCCGGTACTTTTACATTAGAGGAGAAAGGTGATGATACGACTTTAAGGTCTGTTACATTATGTGACATTCCTCTCGGTGCGTTGATTATAAAAATGGATAAAATTCGTTTTAGTAATTTTTTAATTGACAAAAAAGAAATCGGTTTTAACAAGCATTCTGATTATCTGGTCATTACTGATGATAAAGTGGTCTTTATTGAGATGAAATCAAAAAAAGAAGTCAATCAGGAGTTATTGGATGATTGTCGAACAAAGTTCGTATCAGACGAATGCTCATTAGACTATGCAGATGATGTATTTCGTAGGTTATTGAATAAAAACTCTTTTTTTGAGAATAGAGAGTTTCATTTTGTATTGTTTCATCAAACATTGTCAATGGCAAAATCCCCTATTGCACCTAAAGACCTTTCGCCCAACTTGACTCCTGATACATTTAGAAAAATACCTGTAGTTAATGGAGGTACAATTAGTTTTATTAGAACTATTTGAAATCTCAATAAAACTATTGGGCAGCACATTGGCGTATGGATTGGAAACAGAATATCAAGAAAAGTACAAATATGAAGAAGAGCAAAGAGAATAATATGAATAACAACTTGTCTTTGTGTTTATTTCTGGATTTATGCCAGTTCGACTGGCACAAAATCAGAAACAGTGAGGGAGTAATTGAGGGAATAAAACCATTATGAAAGAACTGGATTATCTTGGCAACAGAAACCTATTGAAGTTACCCAAGACAGCATTCTTGGCCTCGAACACGATTTCATCGGAAACCGTACTGCGCTGTTATGATTGGGCGACGGAGATGCGCCATCAGGGGTGGTGTGTGGTCAGTGGTTTCAGTTCCAAGCTGGAGAAAGATGTGCTGCATTTTCTGCTGAAAGGGAATCAACCCATCATTGTGGTGCTGGCGCGGCAGATGTATAAGGCTGTTCCTATGGATTTGAAAGAGGCTTTGGAACAGAACCGTTTGCTCATCATTTCCACTTCAAAGGCGGTCAGGCAGTCGAGAGCAACGGCTTTGGCTCGAAACAGATATGTTTGCGAGATGGCAGATGAAATCATGTTAGTTGGAGCTGCCGAAGGAAATAGTCTTTATGAGTTGAGAGAAAAGTATAATGAAAAGATATTGTCCTTTTGATTTTGCTCGGTTGTGCGATATTTAGACTTCTAATAAAAACCGAATCCAAATCGTGTACTATCCAAACAAGCAATCACATCTCAACAAATCAACCCAAAATCCAAATTATATAACTCTTTCATTTTCAGTTTAATGCGGCAAAAATAACAAAAATGCACCAAACTTGGTGCACTTTTTGTCAAAAATTGCACTTTTTTCAGTGCATTTTTTTTTGTTTTAATCGGATAATAAATTGAAAATCAAGCTTGTGCCGTAGGCGCACCCATCGAGAACGGAGCGATGCCGCCGCCGTCCATGATGGTGCCGAACTGCTGCTCGTACTTGGCGATATTGTCAGCCAAAGCCTTGTACAAACGCTTGGCGTTCACCGGATTCATGATCACGCGTGAGCGGACTTTGGCCTTGGGCGTACCCGGCATCATCTGGGCAAAGTCGACGATGAACTCATTAGGAGAATGGGTGATGATGGCCAAATTGGAGTACTTGCCTTCAGCGATTTCGTCGCTGATTTCGATATTCAATTGATTCTTTTGGTTGTTTTCCATATTGCAATGCTTATTAAAAACGGGGACAACCTTTCGGCCGTCCCCGTCGATTCATTAACTAATTAGTTTACAGCCTTTTGTTGCAGTTCCTCGTATTCGTCGCGAGAACCCACAATCAGGTCTTCGTATTCGCGCAAGCCCGTGCCGGCAGGGATCTTGTGACCGACAATCACATTCTCCTTCATGCCGAGCAGGAAGTCGCTCTTGGCGGCGATGGCGGCGTTGGTCAGCACCTTGGTCGTCTCCTGGAAGGAGGCAGCCGAGATGAAGCTGTCGGTAGCCAAAGCAGCGCGGGTGATACCTTGCAGCACCTGCGTGGCCGTGGCTGGACGTGCCGGACGCACCGTCGGCAGGGCCAAGTCCTTACGCTTCAGCACAGACTCTTCCTCGCGGAGCTTCATCGCCGAAACGATTTCGCCCGCTTGCAGTTTTTCGGAAGCGCCCTTGTCCTCAACGAAGAACTTGCCATAGATGTCGTCGTTCTCTTCTTGGAAGGTCAGCTTGTTCACCAACTCGCCTTGGAGGAAACGGGTGTCGCCCGGGTCGACGATTTCGACCTTGCGCATCATCTGGCGCACGATGACCTCAAAGTGCTTGTCGTTGATGACCACACCTTGCTGACGGTAAACGCTTTGCGCCTCGTTGACGATGTATTCCTGCACCTTCATCGGACCCATGATGGCCAAAATGCTGGCTGGCGTGATGACGCCTTCAGAAAGCGGTTGGCCTGCCTTCACGAAGTCGTTCTCCTGAGCCAGAATCTGCTTCGAGGTGGGAATCAGATAATGCCTTTCTTCGCCGGTCTTGGCTGTAACCACCACTTCACGATTGCCGCGCTTCAGTTTCTCCACAAGATGGACAATGCCGTCGATTTCGGAAACCACAGCGGGGTCGATGGAGTTGCGGGCCTCGAACAGCTCTTGCACACGTGGCAGACCACCAGTGATGTCGCCGCCGCCCGAAACGTTACGCGGAATACGAACCAATTGGTCTCCGGCAGAAATCATGTCGCCTTCCTCAACCACAACGTGGGCATCGACAGGCAAGTCATACGAAACCAAGGTGTTACCCTTTTCATTGACGATTTCGATGAGCGGGTTTTTGGCACCTCTCTTGCCTTCGATGATTACGCGCTCGATGAAGCCGGTTTCGGCGATGGTTTCGTTGCGGTATGTCACGCCTTCAATCACGTTCTGGAAACGCACCTTACCACCTTGTTCGGAGATGATGGTGGCGTTGTAGGGATCCCATTCGCAAATCTTGTCTCCTTTCTTCACTTGGTCGCCCGACTTGAAGAACAGCTTGGCTCCGTATGGGATGTTGGTTGTCATCAATACGACATCGGTGTGGCTGTCGTGAAGCTTCAGTTCAGCAGAGCGTCCAATGACGATTTGGTATTTGTCGCCATCCTTGTTAACATCGACGGAACGGAGTTCGTCGATTTCGAGGTAGCCGTCATACTTGGCCTCGGTGCTGTTGGCCACCAAGCCTTTCGAAGCCTTACCACCTGAGTGGAAGGTTCGGAGCGTAAGCTGGGTGCCGGGTTCGCCGATGGACTGCGCTGCGATAACGCCCACAGCCTCACCTTTTTGGACGAGCTTGGCCGACGACAAGTTGCGGCCATAGCAGTTGGCACACACGCCGCGCCTCGACTCACAGGTCAGCACGGAACGGATTTCGACACTTTCCAGAGGTGATTCGTCGATGGCCTCAGCAATGGCCTCGTTGATTTCCTGACCGCTGGCGGCGATGAGTTCGCCCGTTTGCGGATGGAATACGTCATGCAAGGCCACACGACCAAGGATGCGGTCATATAATAAGGAGTGCTTTCCTTTCTCCTTGATTTCCTCGCCACGCGAGATGGTCATGCCGCGCAATGTGCCGCAGTCCTTCTCGGTGATGATGACATCGTGCGCCACATCGACCAAACGACGGGTCAGGTAACCGGCGTCGGCGGTCTTCAGGGCGGTATCGGCCAAACCCTTACGGGCACCGTGCGTGGAGATGAAGTACTCCAACACAGACAGACCTTCTTGGAAGTTGGAAAGAATCGGGTTCTCGATGATTTCGGAGCCGCCCGAGCCGGCTTTCATGGGCTTGGCCATCAGGCCTCTCATGCCGCAGAGCTGCGACACCTGAGCCTCCGAACCACGAGCGCCGGAGTGAAGCATCATATACACAGGGTTGAAGCCTTGGTCGTCGCTCGACAACACCTTCATCACCTCTTGGGTGAGCTTGGCGTTGACGTCAGTCCAAAGGTCAACGATTTGGTTGTATCGCTCGTTCGGTCCCATGAAGCCCATCTTCTCGAACTCGCGGATTTCGGCGGCCTTCGAGTTCGCGTCGCTGATGAGGTTGCTTTTCATCTCGGGAACGAGGACGTTGCCCAAGTTGAACGACAAGCCACCCTTATAGGCACGGTAGTATCCCATGTTCTTGATGTCGTCGAGGAACTTGGTCGTTACGGCAGTGCCTTCCATGCGCACCATGTCGCCAACGATGCTGCGGAGCGATTTCTTTGTCAGCAGTTCGTTGATGAAGCCGAAGTCGTCGGGCACCACTTGGTTGAAGAGGACACGGCCCACGGTGGTTTCCACTTTCCTGGTCACGAGTTGGTTGTTTTCACGCACCTTCACTTTCACGTTGATGACGGCGTGCATGTCGGCGCGGCCTTCGTTATAGGCTATGATTACCTCTTCCGGCGAATAGAACGACATTCCCTCGCCTTTCATGGGATGGTCGGGTGTGCTCTTGCGCGGCTTGGTGATGTAGTACAAGCCCAAAACCATGTCCTGCGAAGGCAACGTGATGGGCGCGCCATTCGAGGGATTCAGGATGTTGTGCGAGGCCAGCATCAGGATTTGCGCTTCCAATATGGCGGCGTTGCCCAGCGGCACATGGACAGCCATTTGGTCGCCGTCGAAGTCGGCGTTGAATGCCGTACACACCAAGGGGTGCAGACGGATGGCCTTGCCTTCGATGAGCTTAGGCTGGAAGGCCTGGATGCCCAAACGGTGCAGCGTAGGAGCACGGTTCAGTAGTATCGGATGGCCTTTCAGGATGTTTTCAAGAATGTCCCAAACGACGGGATCCTTGCGGTCAACAATCTTCTTGGCCGATTTCACGGTCTTGACGATGCCGCGCTCGATGAGCTTGCGAATCACAAACGGCTTGAACAACTCTGAGGCCATGTCTTTGGGCAGGCCGCATTCGTTCATGTTCAGGTCGGGACCAACCACGATGACCGAACGGCCAGAATAGTCGACACGCTTGCCGAGCAGGTTCTGGCGGAAACGGCCTTGCTTACCTTTCAGGCTGTCGCTCAACGACTTGAGCGGACGATTCGAGTCGGTCTTCACCGCGCTCGACTTGCGCGAATTGTCGAACAACGAGTCGACGGCCTCCTGAAGCATGCGCTTCTCGTTGCGCATGATCACGTCTGGAGCATTGATTTCTATCAAGCGTTTCAGGCGGTTGTTGCGGATGATGACGCGACGGTAGAGGTCGTTCAGGTCGGAAGTGGCGAAGCGTCCGCCATCCAACGGGACGAGCGGGCGAAGCTCGGGCGGAATCACCGGAACCACTTTCACGATCATCCATTCTGGGCGGTTTTCGATATGGTTGTTGGCTTCGCGGAATGCCTCGAACACTTGCAAACGCTTCAGGATCTCTTGTTTCTTCTGCTGAGCCTTCACCTCGTTGGCTTCGGCACGCAGACGGTTGGCTTCCTTGTCAAGGATAAGGCCTTCACCTTGCGCATCGGGCTGAGACAGGCGCGACAGCAGGTCATAAATGGCCTCGGCACCCATCTTGGCAATGAACTTGTTGGGGTCGTCCTCCGAAAGGTATTGATTCTCAATCGGAAGCATCTCCATCAGGTCGAGGTACTCCTCTTCTGACAGGAATTCGCCTTTGGTCACCTTGCGGCCATCGCCGGCGTTAGGAATCTCCTTGCCTTCCAAGGCGCCACCTTGTATCACAATGTAACGCTCGTAGTAGATGATGGCATCGAGCTTCTTCGTGGGAATGCCCAACAAAGCTCCTATTTTATTGGGTAGCGATCGGAAATACCAGATGTGGGCCACGGGAACCACCAATGAGATGTGCCCCATGCGCTCGCGCCTGACTTTCTTTTCGGTCACTTCAACGCCACAGTGGTCGCAAATGATGTTCTTGTACCTGATGCGCTTGTATTTTCCGCAGTGGCATTCCCAGTCCTTCACGGGACCGAAGATGCGCTCGCAGAACAAGCCGTCGCGCTCAGGTTTGTAGGTGCGGTAGTTGATGGTCTCGGGTTTCAGAACCTCACCATGCGAGCGTGCAAGGATCGATTCGGGCGAGGCCAGACTCACCGTTATGCTAGCGAAGTTGCTGTTTACAATATTGTTTGTTGCCATAGTTCTGATTTTTTATCCTAGCATTTAACATCAATTCAAGGCTTTTCCTTTCTTGTCCTTGAAGGTAATCTCAAGGCCGAGGCCGCGTAGCTCGTGGATGAGCACGTTGAACGACTCGGGGAGGCTCGGCACGGGCATGTTTTCGCCTTTCACGATTGACTCGTAGGCCTTGGCACGTCCGTTCACGTCGTCCGACTTCACGGTCAGGATTTCCTGCAGCACGTTGCTGGCGCCGAAGGCTTCCAGCGCCCACACTTCCATTTCACCGAAACGCTGGCCGCCAAACTGGGCCTTGCCGCCCAAGGGCTGCTGCGTAATCAGTGAATAAGGTCCTATGGAGCGGGCATGCATCTTGTCGTCCACCATGTGGTGGAGCTTCAGCATGTAGATATAGCCTACGGTGGCGGGCTGGTCGAAAGGCTCGCCCGTTTCGCCGTCGAAAAGCTGCATGCGTCCGTTGGCAGGCAGGCCCGCCTTGGCCATGTACTCGTTGATCTCGTCGAGCGTTGCACCGTCGAAAATCGGCGTGGCGAACTTCAGTCCGAGTTCGTGACCGGCCCAGCCAAGCACCGTTTCGTAAATCTGGCCCAAGTTCATGCGCGAAGGCACACCCAAGGGGTTCAAAACGATGTCGACAGGGGTGCCGTCGGCCAAGAACGGCATGTCCTCGGCACGCACGATGCGCGAAACAATGCCCTTGTTGCCGTGGCGACCGGCCATCTTGTCGCCAATCATCAGCTTGCGCTTCTTGGCCACATACACCTTGGCCATCTGCACGATGCCGTTAGGAAGCTCGTCGCCGACACTGGCCACATACTTCTCGCGGTTGTGCTTGCCTTCAATCTCCTTGTGCTTCACGGTGTAGTTGTCAATGATGGCGCCAATCATCTTGTTGATCTTGTCGTCCGACGTCCACTTGTTGGGGTTGATGGTCAGATAGTCGATATCGAACAATGCCTTGGCCGTAAACTTCACTTTCTTGGCAATCACCAATTCCTTGAAGTTGTTGTAAACACCCGATGATGTGTGTCCGTTGAGCAATATCATCAGTTTTTCGACAAGCACGTTCTTCAGCGCGGCCAGTTCCTTGCTGCATGTGGCGTCAATTCTTGCGATGTCTTCCTTGTCCTTGGCTCTCGACTTGCGGTCTTTTTGCAGGCGCGAGAAGAGGCGTTTGCCGATGACGACGCCCTTCATCGAAGGCCCGGCCTTCAGCGAGGCGTTCTTCACGTCGCCAGCCTTGTCGCCAAAGATGGCACGCAGCAGTTTCTCTTCCGGTGTCGGGTCCGATTCGCCCTTGGGCGTGATCTTACCGACAAGGATGTCGCCTTCCTTCACCTCGGCACCCACGCGAATCAGGCCGTGGTCGTCCAAGTCTTTCGTGGCATCTGCGCTCACATTCGGGATGTCGTTGGTCAGCTCTTCCAAACCGCGCTTGGTGTCGCGCACTTCAAGGGTGAACTCCTCAATATGAATGGATGTAAACAGGTCTTCCTTCACGATGCGCTCAGAAATCACGATGGCATCCTCATAGTTGTAGCCCTTCCAAGGCATGAAAGCCACCTTCAGGTTGCGGCCAAGTGCCAAGTCGCCGTTCTGCGTGCCATAGCCTTGGGTCATGATTTGGCCAAAGGTTACGCGGTCGCCTTTCCTGACAATCGGCTTGATGTTGATGCTGGTGTTTTGGTTGGTGCGCACATATTTCGTCAGCTCGTAGGTCTTCACGTCGTCGTCGAAGCTCACCAAGCGCTGCTCGTCGGTGCGGTCATAGCGGATGACAATTTTCTTCGAGTCGACGAACACGACCTCACCTTCTCCTTCGGCAGTGATGAGCACTCGCGAATCCTTGGCAACCGAGCGTTCAATGCCAGTTCCGACTATGGGGCTTTCTGGGTTCATCAAGGGCACAGCCTGACGCATCATGTTCGAACCCATCAGGGCGCGGTTGGCATCGTCATGCTCCAAGAACGGAATCAACGAGGCCGCGATGGAGGCAATCTGGTTGGGACCCACGTCCATCAAGTTAATCTCTTCAGCTGCAACGATGGGATAGTCAGCCACATAACGCGCCTTGATTTCCTTGTCAACGAAGCGTCCGTCCGCGTCGAGCGGAGTGGTGGCTTGGGCGATGATCTTGTCTTCCTCCAGCTCAGCAGTCAGATAAACCGGTGTCTTCTTGAAATTGACCACGCCGTCCTTCACCTCGCGGTATGGCGTCTCGATAAAGCCCAAATCGTTAATCTTGGCAAACACGCAAAGCGACGAAATCAGGCCGATGTTGGGGCCTTCAGGCGTTTCTATCGTACACAGGCGACCGTAGTGCGTGTAGTGTACGTCGCGCACCTCGAAGCCGGCACGGTCGCGCGACAGACCGCCGGGACCCAGTGCGGAAATGCGGCGCTTGTGCGTGATTTCCGAAAGCGGGTTGGTCTGGTCCATGAACTGCGACAGTTGGTTCGTCCCGAAAAACGAGTTGATGACCGACGACAGCGTCTTGGCGTTGATCAAGTCGATGGGCGTAAACACCTCATTGTCGCGCACGTTCATGCGCTCGCGGATGGTACGGGACATGCGAGCCAAGCCTACGCCAAATTGTGCTTGAAGCTGCTCTCCCACCGTGCGGATGCGGCGGTTGCTCAAATGGTCGATGTCGTCAATCTCGGCCTTGCTGCTCAGCAGCTCGACCAAATATTTGATGATGGCTATGATGTCTTCCTTCGTCAGCACCTTCACATCGGAATGGATGCTGAGGTTGAGCTTGCGGTTGATGCGGTAGCGGCCCACCAAGCCCAAGTCATATCTCTTGTCGGAGAAGAACAGCTTGTCGATGATGCCACGAGCCGTTTCCTCGTCGGGCGGCTCGGCGTTGCGCAGCTGGCGGTAGATGTATTCGACGGCTTCCTTCTCTGAGTTGCAAGTGTCTTTTTGCAGCGTGTTGAAAATGACGGAATAGTCCGACACACGGTCTTTTTCGTCACGCTCTGCCTCGCGATGCAGCAAGATGGTCTTCACGCCACTGTCGACGATTTTCTGGATGTGTTCCTCTTCAAGAACGATGTCGCGGTCGATGATGACCTCGTTACGCTCGATGGAAACGCATTCGCCCGTGTCTTCGTTGACGAAATCCTCAAAATAGGTGTGCAGCACACGAGCAGCAAGTTGGCGGCCAAGGACCCGCTTCAGGCCAGCCTTCGAAACCTTCACCTCTTCGGCGAGGTTGAAGATGTCGAGGATGTCCTTGTCTGTCTCAAAGCCGATGGCACGCAACAGGGTGGTGATGGGCAACTTCTTCTTGCGGTCGATGTAGGCATACATGACATTGTTGATGTCCGTCGAGAACTCCATCCAGGAACCCTTGAAGGGGATGATTCTGGCGGAATACAGCATGGTGCCGTTAGCGTGCTGGCTTTGGCCAAAGAAAACGCCCGGCGAGCGGTGCAGTTGCGAAACCACTACACGCTCAGCGCCGTTGATGACGAAAGTGCCACGCGGGGTCATGTAGGGTATCATTCCCAAATACACGTCTTGAACGACGGTCTCGAAGTCCTCATGTTCCTCGTCGTTGCACGAAAGCCGAAGCTTGGCCTTGAGGGGAACGCTGTAGGTGAGCCCGCGCTCGATGCATTCCGCAATGCTGTAACGTGGTGCGTCAATGTAATAGTCGAGAAACTCGAGTGTGAAATTGCCTCTTGCGTCGGTGATGGGGAAATTCTCAGCAAAGACCTTGTATAAGCCTTCGTTCTTCCTGTTGTCAGGATTGGTTTCCAGTTGGAAGAAATCCTGGAACGACTGTAACTGGATGTCAAGGAAATCAGGGTATTCAAACGATTTCTTGATGGACGCGAAGCTGATTCTTTCAGTTGATTTTGTTGCCAAGGTATTTAAGTTTTAGGTGTTGTTATTGGAAAGACGGACAAACGAAAAAGGGACAATCGCGTTTAAAGCGAAAAATCGGCACAAACCTCAGTCCCAAATTTTCCTTTGGAACTGAGGTTGAATGCCGTCAATGGGAAATAATCCTTCTTATTTCACTTCAACTTCCGCGCCAGCCTCTTCAAGTTGGGACTTCAGGGCGGTAGCTTCGTCTTTGCTCACACCTTCCTTGATCGGTTTGGGAGCTGCGTCAACCAATTCCTTGGCTTCCTTCAGGCCGAGGCTGGTGAGTTCCTTCACCAACTTCACCACTGCCAGCTTCTGGGCGCCGGCGGACTTCAGGATGACATCGAACGAGGTCTTTTCCTCAGCGGCGGCGGCGGCGCCACCGGCGGCGGGAGCAGCAACAGCAACAGCGGCGGCTGCGGGTTCGATACCGTATTCTTCCTTCAGGATGGTAGCCAGTTCGTTGACTTCCTTCACGGTAAGATTCACTAATTGTTCAGCAAAAGCTTTGAGATCTGCCATTTTATTTTCTATTTTAAATTGTTAATAACTTGCTTTTATTTTCTCGAATGTGTTTTCACTCATTTCTCTTATTCCGCCCTTTCGGAAAGGGTTTCGAGTATTCCGCTCAGCTTGTGGCCACCCGATTGCAGGCCGCTGATGACATTCTTCATCGGCGATTGCAGCAAGGCAATCACGTCGGCGATGAGGTCGTTCTTCGACTTGAGGTTGCACAAGGCATCAAGCATGTCGTCGCCAACGTAGCAGCACTCCTCAATGAAAGCGCCTTTCAGGATGGGACGGTCGCTCGTCTTACGGAAATTCTTGATCAGCTTGGCGGGAACGTTGCCGGTCTCGCAAAGCATCAACGCAGTTGATCCTTTCAGAACATCGTACAGGTTGTCGTACTCCTTCTCCATCTGTAGCATTGCCTTGTGGAGCAGGGCGTTCTTCACAACGATCATTTTCACACCACTGTTGAAGCACTGCCTTCTGAGCTGGCTGGTCTTCTCGGCGTTGAGGTCCGAAACGTCAGTCAGGTAGAAATTCGGGCAAGCCTTCAATTCATTGAGCATGGAGTCGATGAGGACTTGTTTATCTTCTTTTCTCATTTCAACAAATTCCTTTCAATTTAGTTTGACACTGATTTGACATCGATCTGCACACCCGGGCTCATCGTGCTCGAGATATATACACTCTTCATGTACGTACCTTTTGCAGCGGCTGGTTTCAACTTGATAACGGCCTGGATCAACTCCTTGGCATTATCAAAAATCTGTTCTGGAGAGAAGCTTACTTTTCCGACTCCGGCGGCGATGATGCCGTACTTGTCGACCTTGAAGTCGATCTTACCGGCCTTTACTTCCTGAACAGCTTTCGCGACATCCATCGTAACAGTGCCCGTCTTGGGGTTCGGCATCAATCCGCGGGGACCGAGGATGCGGCCGAGTGCGCCAACTTTGGGCATAATGTTAGGCGTGGTAATCACGATGTCAATATCGGTCCAACCGTCTTTGATCTTCTGAATGTATTCATCCAATCCGACGAAATCAGCACCAGCATCCAAAGCTTCCTGTGCCTTGTCAGGGTTGCAGAGAACCAAGACACGGACGACCTTTCCAGTGCCGTGAGGCAGCGTCACCGAGCCGCGAACCATCTGGTTAGCCTTGCGCGGGTCAACACCCAAACGGATGTTCAAGTCAACCGAAGCGTCAAATTTGGTGTAAGTGATTTGTTTCACGATATTAACCGCTTCACTCAAGGAGTAACTCTTGCTTTTGTCGAACTTAGCCAAAGCTTCTTTCCTTTGTTTAGATACTTTTGACATTTAACTAACTTTTTTGTGTTCTACAAATGCGTTGAAAGACTCAGTCTTTCTTTAAAGGTGATTCGCCGGTTATCCTCACTCCCATGCTACGTGCCGTGCCAGCCACCATCGACATGGCCGACTCAATCGTGAAGCAATTCATGTCCTTCATCTTGTTAGTGGCGATTTCACGCACTTGGTCCCAAGTCAACGAACCGACTTTCGAACGGTTAGGCTCCTTGGAACCGCCTTTGATCTTCGCAGTCTCGATGATGGAAACAGCCACGGGCGAGGCCTTGATGATGAAATCGAAGGACTTGTCCTTGTAAACAGTGATGATGACAGGCAAAACCTTGCCTACCTGATCCTGTGTACGGGCGTTGAACTGCTTGCAGAATTCCATGATGTTCACACCCTTCGAACCCAATGCAGGTCCTACGGGCGGAGCAGGATTCGCGGCTCCTCCTTTAATCTGCAGTTTAATTAATCCGCTTACTTCTTTTGCCATTTCTAATCCTTAATTTAAGTGTAATAAGGCAACATTTAACAATGTCAATTACGAACTAACTCTCCAACTTGACCTGGAAAAAGCTCAACTCCAATGGCGTCTTGCGGCCAAAAATCTTTACCGCCACCTTCAGCTTCTTCTTCTCTTCGTTCACTTCTTCGATGACTCCGTTGAAAGTGCTGAAAGGACCGTCGTTGACAATGACCGACTGCCCGACCATGAACATGACATCGCTACCCGCGCCCATCTCCTGAAGCTCGTCCATCTTGCCGAGGATGCGCTTCACTTCGAGTGGACGGAGCGGGTCAGGCTCGCCGTTGGTGCCGAGAAAGCCAAGAACGTTCGGCACACTCTTGACAACATGAACGACTTCGCCTACCAAGACAGCCTCAATGAGCACATAGCCAGGCAAATAGTTCCGCTCTTTGCAAACCTTCTTGCCGTTCTTCACCTCAAAGTACTTCTCAGTAGGGATTAAGACCGTAGGAATGAAATCCTGCATGTCGAGCCTCTTGATTTCGGATTCGAGGTATTCCTTCACCTTCTTTTCCTTACCGCTAATGGCCCTAACAACATACCACTTCAGTTCGTTTGTCTCGCTCATCTTCTTCCCGACAGTTTTAAAGTTTTAGATCATAAATGTTCACCAAGATTCAACAAACACAACTCAGAAGAGTCCGTAGAACGCCTCCAAGAGATGTTTAAACGAGAAGTCCATCAAAAAAACCACCAAGGCGATTATTAGGGAAGCAATGGACACAACAATCACGCTACTTTGCAATTCTTTCCAAGTGGGCCAAGAAACCTTGTCTCTCAACTCGGCGTAGCACTCTTTAATGTAGTTAACTATTTTCATCGTATTGAACCTTTTAAAAAAGCACGGGTGGAAAGGCTCGAACTCTCGACACTCGGTTTTGGAGACCGATGCTCTACCAACTGAGCTACACCCGTATAACAGGGGTGGGGTTTGCCTCACCCCTGTCGTTTATTGTGATATGTCAATCAATCATCGATGATTTCTGTCACCTGACCAGAGCCAACGGTACGACCACCTTCACGGATGGCGAAGCGCAGACCCTTGTCCATGGCGATGTCAGCAATCAACTTAACGTCGATGGTGACGTGGTCGCCAGGCATGACCATTTCCATTCCTTCAGGAAGGGTGATTTCACCAGTAACGTCAGTGGTTCTGAAGTAGAACTGGGGACGATACTTGTTGCGGAACGGAGTGTGACGGCCACCTTCTTCCTTGCTCAGGACATAAACCTGACCTTTGAAGTGGTGGTAAGGCTTCACCGAACCGGGCTTGGCGATAACCATACCGCGACGGATTTCGTCCTTGTCAATACCGCGGAGCAGCAGACCGGCGTTGTCGCCAGCTTCACCTTCGTCCAAAATCTTGCGGAACATTTCCACACCGGTAACGACCGACTTCAGCTTTTCAGCACCCATGCCGAGGATATCGACGGGGTCACCAACGTGGATGACACCAGTTTCGATACGACCAGTGGCAACAGTTCC
>ONVP01000039.1:13804-23010 GCA_900321315.1 uncultured Bacteroidales bacterium | reverse complement strand
CGATCGCTCGGAACAAATTGCCGCGCGCAACATCGTTCTGCTACGCGAAGCGACGCGCGACAGAAGCGCGCTCGTCGCCGTCGAACCAAGCTCCGTCGCGTGCGTTAAAAAAGAGTATCCGTACTTCTGCGACGACGACGACGCGCACGCGGTTTACGACGCGCTGTGCGACTTCTCGACGTATCTGCTCGCCGCCGTTAAACGCGGCGAAATCGCGCCGCCGAATCGTCCTCTTCGCGACGAGCCGCTTACCGTCGGGTACCACGCGCCCTGCCGATCGCTCGCGCTCGCCGAGTCGGCCGTCGCCGCGCAGACGCCGGCGGAAACGCTGCTCAAAATGATTCCGCGCCTCGACGTCCGACGCCTGGAGCGCGGATGCTGCGGACTCGCCGGCTACCGCGGGCTCACAACGCAACGTTTCGCGCGTAGCCTGCGACTCGGCTCGCGACTCTTCCTCGCAATGCGGCAGACGGAAATCGATCTTTGCGTCTCCGAATGCTCGCTGTGCAACCTTCAAATTGCGCAAGGCGCCGCGAAAAACGTCATGCACGCCATTAAAGCGCTCGCGATCGCATATGGGCTCGAGAATTTCCAAGACGCGACGCTGCGCGTGTACAACGGCGAAAAAGAACGTAAACGACGGTAACTTCGTCGACGCGCAAACAAGCGACCTCTTGCTCTTTTGCGCTTTTGCGGTACAATTATCCGTCCAGCGCACGCGCGACTCCATGGTTCGGAAAGGATAGTACGAAATGAACGAACTGCGAAAAACGCGCCCCAATCTTGTGCTTTCGGGCGACTACAACATCTGCCACGAGGACATTGACATCAACAATCCGCGAAAACACGACACCTCGTCGGGATTCCTGCCCGAGGAACGGCAGTGGATGACCGACTTCCTCAGCGACGGCTACACCGACACGTTCCGCCACTTGGTGAAAGAGCCGAACCAATACAGTTGGTGGAGCTACCGTTCCGGTGCACGAGCCAAGAATCTCGGCTGGCGCATCGACTATCATATCGTGACCGACAGCCTCCGCGACCGCATCGCTGCTGTCGGCATTCGGCCCGAAGCGGTGCACTCCGACCACTGCCCCGTGGTGCTCGATTTGAAATGATTTTAAAGAAAAGCTTGGTGTTTTGAGAAAAAGCCGTACCTTTGCCGCGTCATTCGCGACGGCCCCATAGTTCAAGGGATAGAACGGAAGTTTCCTAAACTTTAAATCTAGGTTCGAGTCCTAGTGGGGCTACAAAAAAATAGGCAAGCAATTGATACACAGTTGCTTGCTTTTTTTCTTTTGTTGCCGCCATGAACAATATTGCACCCAAACGGGCGTTATTATGCAGTAATTTTGTATTTTTACCGCCCAAATCAAGTGGATATGAACAAACTCAGAAGCTTTACCTTGTTTATGATAATGGCCTATGCGGCCACTTCCTTTGCCCAAAGCGGCGTTGGCATCGGCCATTGGCGCACGCACCTGCCTTACCAGAAAGTGATTGGCGTTGAGCCTTTCGGGAAAAAAATCTATGCCGCCACCGAATACGAGCTGTTCTATTACGACACCGAGGACAACTCCATCAACATCCTCAACAAAATCAATGGGTTGAGCGACATCGGCATTAGCAAGATACGCTACAACGAGAGCCAACGCAAGTTGTTTGTGGCCTACGCCAACGCCAATATCGACCTCATCGATGCCGACGGCAACATCAGCAACATGAGCGACATCAAGGACAAAAACATCATCGGCAACAAAACCATCAACAACGTGCGCTTTGTGGGCGACATGGCATACGTTGCCTGCGGCTTCGGCATCGTCGTCTTCGACCTGAAACGCGAAGAGGTGAAAGACACCTACTACATCGGCAGCCACGGCGACGCGGTGAATGTGACCGACGTGGCTTTTTATGGCGACATAATCTATGCCTCGACCGCCGCCGGCGTTTATCGCGCCCCCGCCGACAGCCCCAACCTCGCCAACTATGCAGACTGGCACTTCGACGCAAGCCTCATCCATCCCCACTTGCCCTATACCGAAATGCAGGTGTTCAACGGCAAACTGTTCCTCAACTACAACGGCGGCTTCGATGCGGACACGCTCTTCGTGTTCGATGGGCAGGACTGGGACTATTTCGACAAGACCTCCGTCAGCGAAAAGTATGAGTTGAGAGCCTACGACGACATCCTGATTGTCACGCAACGCTACAGCGTCCATGTTTACGACAAGACCTTCAACCAAACCATGGTTATCTACCAGCCTGGCGGCAGGTTGGAGTCGCTTTCGACGGCCAGAACCCCGGAGGGCTTCTGGATTGGCGACCTGCGCCGTGGCTTGATCAAGACGGACAATGGATGGAACGCCGAGGATATCTTGCCCAACGGCCCCTACTCGAAGAACGTGTTCCGACTGCAAGCCACGGGCGACCAAGTGTGGGTGGCCACGGGCGGCTATGCCTCCAACTGGAGCAAGCGTTATCTCGCCTACGGCGTGGCACGGTTCGACGGATTTTGGACATCGGTTCATCGTGAAAACACCCATGGACTGCAAAACTATTCAGACTACATCTGCACCGCCACCGACCCCACCGACCCGTCGGTCACCTATGTCGGCACATGGGGCTACGGCATCCTGAAACTGAAAGACGGCGAACTTGACGAAGTTTACAATGCTGAAAACAGCTCGCTCTCAGTTTGGACTTCCGACCCCAACCTGATTAACATCAGCGGCCTTGGTTTCGACAGCCAAGGCAACCTATGGGTGGCCAACACGGGAGCCAACAACATGCTTTCGGTGATGAAAACCGATGGCACATGGCGTGCCTTCAACCTTGGCGGCAACCTCAGTGGCATCGACATCGGCAGCCTGCTCATCGACAGCAACGGCTACAAATGGATACTGCGTCGCGACGGTGAGGTCATCGTCTTCAACGACAACGGCACCATCGACGACCCGACCGACGACCAAGTGAAGGTGCTCAACAACTCGACCAACAACGGCGGCTTGGCCGGACGTGTGGGCAGCATCGCCCTCGCCCTCGACGGCACGGTGTGGCTGGGCACCGACGACGGCCCTTGCCACATGAGCGACACGCGCCGCATCTTCAGCGACCTGAGCTACACGGCCTCACGCAAATCCGTGCCGCGCAACGACGGCACCAACCAATACGACGACCTCTTCGCCGGCTCCAATGTGCTCTCGATGGCCGTTGACGGTGCCAACCAAATCTGGTTCGGCCTCGAGTCGGGCGTTTATCTGATGTCGTTCGAGAAAGACCCCAAGCAAATCCATTTCTTCAACACAACCAACAGCCCCTTGCTCGACAACGCTGTGACCACCATGGCCATCGACAACAGTGGCGAGGTGTTTTTCGGCACGGCACAGGGCATCATCTCCTATCGCTCGGAGTCGGCGCCGCCCGCGCCCGAAGTGAGCGATGTTGTAGCCTATCCCAATCCCGTCAGGCCAGGATACACGGGCTATGTCGGCATCAAGGGATTGGCAGCCAACACGCTCGTGCGCATCACCACCGTCGACGGCTCCTTCGTCACCCAACTCATGTCGAATGGCGGACAAGCCGTTTGGGATCGCACCAACATCAACGGCCAACGGGTTAGTGCCGGCGTTTATTTCATCTTCGTCAGCACCACCGACGGCAAGGAGCGTTTCGCCACCAAGATCTTGCTCCAAGAGTGATGGGCGACAAGATTCAAGGCGTCGTCCTTCAAAGTGTGCGTTATGGCGATTCGAGCCTTGTCGTGAAGGTGTTCACCCGCCAACTCGGGTTGCGTTCCTATATGGTGAAAGGTGCTTTCAGCCGTGGCGCAAAAAACCGTGCGGCCTTGTTCCAAGACCTCAACGTGATAGCCTATGTGGAAGCAGGGAAGCCCTCGCCTGCGGGTTTGGGCTACATGAAAGATGTGCAAATTGACATGGTGTTCAGGAGCCTGCCTTTCGAGATGGGCAAGAGAGCCGTCCTCATGTTCGCCTCCGAAATGCTCTCGAAAACGCTTGCCGGACAAGAGCAGAACACGGGCCTCTACGACTTTGTTGTGCAGTCGCTGCAATGGCTCGACTTGGTGGATGGCTGCTACGCCAACTTTCCGCTTTACTTCACTCTCGAGCTGGCACGCCACTTGGGTTTCCATCCCACCGACAACCATCGTGCGGGCTATAGTTTCGATATGATGGAAGGCCGTTTTGTGGCCGACAGCCCCGTGCATCCCTATTGTTTTGACGCCAATCAGGCCGCTTTGCTCCACGCCTTGATTGGCATGGGTGTCGATGAGGCCTGCCGCTTGCCCTTGCGCTTGGAGCAGCGTCGCAACTTGCTTGACGGCCTCATTGTGTTCATGCGCCTTCATGCGCCCGTGATGAATGGTTTCCACTCGCACGAGGTGCTTAAGGAAGTGCTGCGCTGACACCGAAAAAAAGAGGGTGACTAAAAACAGACAGGGTCCCAGACCCTTTTAGTCACCCTCATAAAAATGAAAAAGAATATCTATTTCAAGTCGAAAGCGGTTTGCCCGATGAGGCGGCCACCTTGCTCATAAACGTCGACGAAATAGGTGCCGGGCATCATCTCGTAGGCATTGGGCTTCACATAGTAGGCGCGCACGCCCGTGTCCTTGTTGTCGTAGTTCACCCTAACCTTCTCGGTGTATTGCAGCGTTTCGCCGTTGGAGGAGAAGGAATACTCGTCTCCGCTGCCTTTGCAGATGACGGCTTTCGTTGGGTCGGCGATGCGCACGTAGAAGATTTTCGAGCCAGCTTCCACGAGGTCGTTTTGGGCAAGTGTGAAGTCGATCCTGACGCGCTCGGCGCGGTTGGCGCGGTCGGTTTCGGCTTCCTTGTCGCCGCCCTTGAAGCGCACGGGAACGGCTTTCAGGCCGTGGATTTTCATGGCCGAGGCTTGGTTCACCTTGTTGGTCAGCTCTTCCTTCTGGCGGGTCAGGCTGGTGTTTTGGCGCTTCTCGGCTTGGTATTCCTCGCGGATGCGCTCGTTTTCGGCCACCAGCTCGCGGTTCACGGTGTAGAGCGAGTCCATCTGGCGCACGTATTTCTGCGAGATCACTTGCAATTCGGCCATTTTCTTCTTGATGCGGTAGTAGTCCCACTGTGAGTCGAGCAGCTTCTTGATTTCGATGGCGTCGGCTTGGATGATGCTGTCTTTCTCGGCCAGTTCTTGGCTCAGTTCGCCGTAGCTTTCCTTCAGTTCGTTGTGCACTTTCATCAGGCTGTCGACTTCGGCTTGGAAGTCTTGCCTTTGCAGTTCCTTCTCGGCTTCCAGTTCTTTCAGGTCGCCTTTCGTCGACGAGAGGCGAGTGCTGATGACGATGAGGGCGATGAGGGTTGCCACCAAGGCCGCCGCCAAGCCGATGAGCAGAGCCTTGTTGTTTTGTTTCTTGTTTTCCTTATCCATAGGTCTGTGATTTTTTGTGTTCAATTCGGTTGCGATGACGGTTCATTGGTCGGGAAGCCTGATGTGGGTTTCCTCGTCGGCTATCGGCTCCACCTTGGCGCGGTCGATGCTGACGGTGATGTATTGCGCCACGGCCTCGATGTAAACCTCGAGGCGTTTCTTCTTGTCGATGGCCTTGAGCCGTCCCGTCAGCCCCTTCATCGGGCCTGAGATGATTCGCACGGCTTGGCCGGGTTGAAGGTTGGCCTTGCTGAGGATCTCCTGCTCTTCGCAGAAGCTCTCAACGTATTTCTTGATAGCAATGATTTGGCTTTCGGGCACCACGACGGCCTTGCGCTCGAAACTGACGAACCGCACCACGCCATACACGGTGATGATGTCCATGTAGTCTTTCTCGCACGAGTGCACGAACACATACGACTTGAACAGCGGCTCTTCCACTTTTTTCTTCCTGTCGCTCCACACCTTGAGGCAGGTGACGACGGGGAGGAAGGCTTCAATGCCCAACTGGTCGAGCTGGTAGGCCACTTTCTTCTCGTGCCTTGCCCTCACATAGAGCGCGTGCCATTGTTTCTCGGCTTGTGCCATTGGTAGCGCGTTTATTGCGACTTCTTTTTCTTACGCTGGCTTCTCTTCTTGTCGGGGCTGTCTTCGCCATAGTAACCGCTGCCGTAGCCGTACTTGCCGTAGCTGCCGTAGCCGTAGGCATAGCCGTAGCCGTGCTTGTAGTTGCCATAGCCGTAGCCCTTGCCGCTTTCGATGCCGTTGATGACGATGGAAGCGTCAATGTTGCGTTGCTCAAGGTCTTTGATGATGCTGCCGAAAATGTTCTTGTTGGTGTGGCCCTGACGCACGATGAACAGGTTGACGTCGGAGTGGCGCATCAGCAGGAAGGCATCGGTGACAAGCCCCAACGGCGGTGTGTCGATGATGATGTAGTCGTAGCGTCGCTTCAGTTCGGCCATCAGTTCGTTGCACTTCTCGGAGGCGATCAGCTCTGCCGGGTTGGGCGGGATGGGGCCGCTGGTGATGATGTCAAGGTTGGCAATTTTGGAGGAAGGCTGTATGATGCAGTCCAACGATTCCTTGTTCGACAAGTAAGAACTCAAGCCGATGTTGTTGCTTAAGCCGAAGTCGTTGTAAATCCGGGGCTTGCGCATGTCGAAGCCGAGCAGCACGGTCTTCTTCCCGTAGAGGGCATAGATGGAGGCCATGTTGATGCTGTTGTAGGTTTTTCCGATGCCTTGTATGTCGCCCGTCACGAGGATGGTGCTCTTGGACTTGCCCTGCGTGATGAACTCGATGTTGGTGCGGATGGAGCGGAACGACTCGGCGATGGGCGACTTGGGCGAATTGATGACCAGCAGCGGGTCTTTGTTGGGCGACAGTGCCACCTGCCCGATGATGGGGAACTTGGTGAGCCGCTCCACGTCCTTGCGGTCGTTGATGGCCACGTTGAAAAAGTCTTTCAGGAACAGGATGAGCGCGGGAATGAGCAGGCCGATGATGAGTGCTAAGAGGTAGTTTACCGACCTTCGTGGCGACACTATGATGGTGCGGTCAACGCGGGCGAGGTCCAGCACTTCGTTGTCGGGCGTGTTGGAGGCACGCAGAATCTGGGCCTCGGCGCGGCGTTGCATCAAGTATTTATAGGTGTCGTCGTTGAAGGTGAAGTTGCGCTGGTAGTTCATCAGCTGGCGCTCCTTCTCGGGCAGCACCTTCGACTCGGCCTCGGTGCGGGCTATGCGCTTGTCAAGTTCCTTGAGGCTCATTTCGGCATTTTGCACAAGGTTGTTCACCGTTTCGAGCAGGGTGCGTTTCGTGGTCACGATTTGTTCGTCGATTTTCACGATTTGAGGGTGCTGCTCGGTGAGAGTGAGCAGTTGGGTGGCTTTGGTTTGCGACAGCGTCACCAATTGTTGCACCAAGCGCTCGAGCAAGGGGTCGCTGATGCCCATCGTGCTGGGGGCGGCGAGGTTCTCTGGGTCGTTGATTTGGATTTGAATGTAGTCTTGCAGGCGCTTGTAGAGCATCAGGTTGACGCTCTTCTCTGAGCGCTCCTTGTCCAGTGTGCGCAGGGTGTTGTACACTTGGTTGGCCTGCTGGTCGAGGTTCATCAGGTCGTTGCGGGTGCGGAAGTCCTTCAAGGCGTTCTCCGCCGTGCTGAGCGACTCCTGAATGTCGCCCAACTGGTCGTCGATGAATTGGATGGTGTTTTCCGAAACGAGGTTCTTGCGCTCCAATCCTCGCGACACATACTCGTTCATGAGCATGTTGATGAAGTCTACGATTTTCTGCTTGTTGGGGCCGCTCATGGTGATGGTCACCACCGACGACAACTTGCTGCTGGGACTTGCCGTGAAACTGCTCATCTGGCGGACAAGGCTCGGATAGCTGTTGAGCCAGAAGCTCAAGTTTTTGTTTTTAACCTGGTCTATGGTGGCACCATCGTTGAGCACGATGCGGATGCGGTTGTATCCGTTGTCAATCCACTCGCCTTGCCTGTGCTTGCTTTCGATGGCAATCTTCTTCAGGCTGTATTCGATGTCTTGGCCGAGAAGGAAGTCGTAGGTCTTCAAGAACTCGCTGTTGGCGGTCAAGACGAAGGTGTTGGTGTCGATGAAGTTGATGTCGTAAACGAGGTTGATGGCTTGCGGCACGCTTTGGTCGAACTCCACGGTGAAGGGCGAGCTTTTGTAGAGTTCGCTCGTCTTGATGTGACCTTTGCCCATGTAGGTCACCTCCATGTCCATTTTCTTGACTACGCGCTCGCTGAGCGTGTACGACTTGAGGATGGCAATCTCGTTGTCGAGGTTTTGGTAGTTGTTGAAATTGCCCGTGGTCATGATGGCGGTCGGGTCCACACTGCGCCCTTCCTTCACGATGACGGTGCCTTGGGCTTGGTAGATCTTGGTCGTGTAGCGGTTGATGAGGAAGGCAGCTGCCAAAGCCACCACTGCGGCAATGGCAAACAAGTACCAATGGCTCAGGAAGATGTATATGATACTCTTGATGTCGATGCTTTGATCGTCGCTCTGCTGCGGCTTGTATGTGTTGTCGTTTTGCATGATGTTGTTTGTTTCTGTTTAGTTGGGCTTGCTGATGTTCTTGAACAAGGTGAACAGGGTGATGCCCAAGGTGGTGATGGAAATGATGGTGGAGTAGGGGAAAGTGGTGAAGCCCCATTGCTTGATTTTCAGCGGGTCCACAATGATGATGTCGTTGGGCTTCAGGTAATAATAAGGCGACTCGAGGATGTCGGCCCGCCCCATGTCGACGGTGATGATTTCGGAGCCGTCGTCGGTTTGGCGGATGATCTTCACCTCGTCGCGCTTGGCGAAATTGGTCATGTTGCCTGCCATTGAGATGGCCTCGAACAGGTTGATTTGCGACTGATAGATCTTGTACATTCCAGGCTTGTTGACCTCTCCGAGCAGCGTGAGGTTGAAGTTGGTCAGCTTCACGACGAGCATGGTTTGGTTCATGTAGTGGTCAATGGCGTTCTGCATCTTGTCTTTGGCTTGCTCGAGGGTGAGGTTCTTCACCTCGATTTTGCCAGCGAGGGGCAGCTCGATGCAGCCTTCCTCGTCGATGGTGTAGGAAGTGAGGTAGATGCCCGACTCGGAGAAGCTGTTGGTCGAGCGCGTTCCGTTGTTGTCGCCGTTGAATGACGAGGCACTCTGGTTGTCGATGGTGTTGATGGCGCGGATGTAGAGGTTGTCGCCCGGTTGAAGCTTGTAGTTGACGGTGCGGTCGTTCACGTAGTCTTTCGACTGCGTTGT
>ONVP01000039.1:0-13743 GCA_900321315.1 uncultured Bacteroidales bacterium | reverse complement strand
ACTTAAATAATTATCATTATTGTCAGGTAAATCATTTTCTTTTGCGGCACGCACGAGGCCGTCGCAAGGGCGAAGACGATGGCGGCAAGGCCAGTCGCTACGATTAATCTTGATTTTTTCATGTGTCGGTTATTTTTTTGTTGTGTATTTCTTTTTGTCAGTTGGCCACGAGGCTCAGGCACCTGACGCCCACGATGGGTGTGATGGGCATGCGGTATTCGATTTGGAACTTGTAGGTGCCCGCCTCGGTTATCTGGAAAGCCTTGTTGATGGGAAGCTCGAAGGTGTAGCAACCGTCGGCGAGCTGCGAGTTCCAGCTGCCGTCGGGGGATTTCAGCTTGAACTTGTAGGCCCGACTGCGGTAGGGCATGCCGTCGGCGCTGAACACGGTGAACACCATTGAGAAGTCGTCGTAGGGATAGGTCTCTGTGAAACTGATGTTGAGGCTCAGGTCGTAAGTGGTTGGCTCACCGACCACAATGTCCTTGTTCACGTAGTCGAAACGCTCCCATGTGTCGGCGGTGAAAGTGCGCTCCACCAAGGCCGCGTCGCGCTCCCGACGGCCACAAGAAGCCGCTGCAAGGCAGGCGATCAGGGTGATGTATAGCAAAGTCCGTTTCATAAAAAAGCACAAAAATTCAGGCAAAAATACGAATAAAAATGTTACAACACGCTTTTTTCGGAGAAATCAGGAAAAAGTTGAAAAAAAAGTGAACTGCACCGTCGCGCCATTGAAGAAAAAAACCTACTTTTGTCACTCGCGAAAACGCCTCCCAAACCGACATTCCTAAACCCATGAAACCGAGAAACAACAATCTGTCTTCCAGAAAATTGCTTATTATGGCCATCTACATCGCCGTGGGTGTGGTGTTTCTGTTCAGGCTGTTTTCGCTTCAGGTGGTCGACAAGAAATACAAGGCCTTGGCCGACAACAACGCCTTGCGCTATGTGACGCAATATCCGGCACGCGGCAAGGTGTATGACCGCAACGGCGAGCTGCTGGTGTTCAACGAGGCCGTTTACGACCTGATGGTGGTGCCGCGCCAAACCGTCGTCAAGGACACGCTCAGCCCGCTCTATCCCTTCGACACGCTCGGGTTTTGCCAGCTGCTCGACATCGACAAGGCATCGTTTGTCGAGAGGATGCAGAAAGCCAAGAAGGAAAGCTACGTCAAACCGTCGGCCTTCATGACGCAAGTGCCCAAGGAGGACTATGCCCACATTGCCGAGGTGCTCTACCGTTTCCCGGGCTTCTTCTTCCAGACGCGCACCGTGCGCCACTATCCGCAAGTCATCGCGGCCCATACCTTGGGCGACATCGGCGAGGTGAGCAAAGGCGAGATGGAGCGCGACGAATACTACAAGATGGGCGACTACATCGGCAAGTCGGGTATCGAGAAGTCGTACGAGAAGGAACTGCGCGGCGAGAAAGGCTTGAAAGTGGTGATGGTGGACGTCCACAACCGTGAGATGGGCAGCTTCGACAACGGCAGCCTCGACCGCGACCCCGTGGCAGGCAAGGACATCTACCTCGGCATGGATGCCACGTTGCAGGCCTACGGCGAGCGGCTCATGCGTAACAAGGTAGGCTCCATCGTAGCCATCGAGCCGGCAACGGGGCAGATTCTGGCCTTCGTGTCAAGCCCTACCTACGACCCCAACCTGCTCGTGGGACGCGAGCGCGGCAAGCACTTCCAAGAGCTGATGAAAGACCCCATGAAACCGCTCATCAACCGCGCCGTCAGCGGGTCGTATCCGCCCGGTTCCACCTTCAAGACCGTCGTCGGGCTTATCGCCATGCAAAGCGGCAGCATCACGCCGGCCACATGCTTCCATTGCAGCGGCCTCGGATCCATGCCCATCAAGTGTACGCACTCGCACGGCAGCAGCCCCAACTTCGCCAACGCCATCATGAACTCGTGCAACCCCTATTTCTACGAGTCGTTCAAGGCCACCATCAACAACCCGAAGTTTGGCGGTGTCAAGAAAGGCTACGAATACTGGAAGGAAATGACCATGAAGCTCGGCTTCGGGCAGAAGTTCGGGACCGACATCCCTTCCGAGCTGGGTGGCAACATCCCTTCGCGCGAGTACTACGACAAGATGTATGGCGGCCAATGGAACGCCGTGACCATCCGCTCGCTCGGCATCGGGCAAGGCGAGGTGCTGGCCACGCCGCTCCAGCTGGCCAACATCGCCGCCACCATCGCCAACGAGGGCTACTACTATCCGCCCCACCTCATCAAGGCCTTCGGCGACGGCACGCCTTTGCCCGAAGTGATGACGACCAAGATGGAAACCGGCATCGAGCAACGCCACTTCAAGGTGATGAAGGCTGGGCTGCGCACCGTGTTCAATGGGCCGGCAGGCACGGCGCGGCGCTACGAGATGAATGACATAGCGCAATGCGGCAAGACTGGCACGGCGCAAAACCCGCACGGCAACAACCACTCGCTCTTCATCGCCTTCGCACCCGCCGAAGACCCCAAGATAGCCATTGCCGTCATCGTTGAAAACAGCGGCTACGGCGCCACATGGGCCGCACCCATCGCCTCGCTGATGATAGAGAAATACATCCGTGGGCACGTCGAACGGCCCGAACTCGAAAAACGCATGATGGAAGGCGTTGTCATATATAAAAAGGAACGATGAACGAAAGAAACAAAATCATAGGGAAAATCGACTGGCTCACGGTGCTCATCTATCTCGCTCTCGTGATGGTAGGCTGGTTCAGCATCTTCTCTGCCAAGTATGACGAGATGCACCCCAACATCTTCGACCTCTCGCAGGTTTACGGCAAGCAGCTCATCTGGATTGGCGCGTCGCTGCTGGCGGGCTTCGTCGTGCTGCTCATTGATGCGAAGTTCTTCAACGTGTTCTCCTTGTGGGTCTATGTCGTGGTGCTGGTCGCGCTGTTCTTCGTGCTGGTATATGGCAAGGCCACCAAGGGCGCCGTGTCGTGGATCGATCTCGGCGCGGGGGTCAAGTTCCAACCGTCGGAGTTTGCCAAGATGGCCACGGCGTTGGCTCTTGCCGGCTACCTCGACCGCTTGGACGTCGACCTCGGCAAGCTCAAGAACCGCCTCGCCGTGTATGCCATCGTTCTCACCCCGATGGCACTCGTGCTGTTGCAAAACGACACAGGGTCGGCACTCGTCTTCGTGTCGTTCGTCTTCGTGTTCTATCGCGAAGGCCTGCCGGGCGCAGGCTTGGTGATGCTGGCTGGTGCCGTCGCCGCGCTGCTCTTCGTGCTCACGCTCGTGTGGTCGCAGAAGGTGATGTACATCGTCCTCGGCAGCCTCATGGCACTGACGCTGCTGTTCCAAATCCTGTTCACCAAACGTCGCCACATCCTTTCCGCCGTGGCCGTCTTCGTCGTCATGTTCGGCTTCGTCTTTTCTGTCGATTATGCCTTCGACAACATCCTGCAAGAGCACCAGCGCAACCGTATCCTCGTGCTTCTTGGCCAGCTCGACGACCCCAAGGGTGTGGGCTACAACGTGCATCAGTCGAAAATCGCCATTGGATCGGGCGGCCTGCAGGGGAAAGGCTTCCTGCAAGGCACCCAAACCAAGTTCGACTTCGTGCCCGAGCAGCACACCGACTTCATCTTCTGCACCGTGGGCGAGGAGGGAGGCTTCAAAGGCACTGCTGCTGTGGTGCTGCTCTACATGGCGTTGCTCATCCGCCTCGTCGCCCTCGCCGAGCGGCAACGCTCCACCTTCAGCCGCGTGTATGGCTATGGCATCGCGGGCATCATCTTCGTCCACTTCGCCATCAATATCGGCATGACCATAGGCGTGGTGCCCGTCATCGGCATCCCCTTGCCTTTCTTGAGCTACGGCGGCTCGTCGATGCTCGCCTTCTCCATCATGCTGGCCATCTTCGTCAAGCAAGATGCCAACCGCCTCAACATCCTATAAGCCGTTTTTTTGCCCCGGTCTGAAATATTTTTGCTACCTTTGCGCTTTTTAATGGAAACCTCAATAAATCCTGTTATGAAACAACTATCCCTCCTCCTGCTCATGCTTCTGCCCTTTGCGGGCCTCAACGCACAAAACTTCGACCCTGAAACACCCGCCCCCGACACTTTGGAAATGGTGGAATACAGCCCGCAGGAAATAGAAGACCTCAACTCGGGCAAGGCCGTCGTCGAAGAATCGGCAGTGATGGAAATGCTCGAAGCAGTGAGCAACATCAGCTACATGAAGGATGTTTACCTCGACATCGACACGGCGGTGATGAACATCTACGGCTATCGCCCCGACGAAATCCCCGTGTTCGACGACACGATTTACCAGCAACGCATCGAGGCACTTGCCCGCGAAACCACCATACCGCTTACGTTCAACTCCCATGTCAAGTCGTTCATCGACTTGTATTCCAGCAGGTTGCGGAAGCAGTCGAGTCGAATGTTGGGCTTGTCGTATGTCTATTTCCCGATGTTTGAGGAGTTGCTCGACCAATACAACCTGCCGCACGAGCTGAAGTATTTGGCCATGGTGGAGTCGGCGCTCAACCCCACTGCCGGCTCGCGTGCCGGTGCCAAGGGCCTGTGGCAGTTCATGCTCGCCACGGGCAAAGATTACGGCCTGAGGGTGAGCACCTTGGTTGACGAGCGTTTCGACCCATACAAGGAAACCGTGGCAGCCTGCCAATTCCTGCAAAGCCTCTATGCCCGATATGGCGACTGGTTTCTCGTGCTGGCAGCTTACAACGCGGGGCCGGGCACGGTCAACAAGGCCATCCTGCGTGCCGGCGGCGTGAGGAACTACTGGGCCATCTGGCCCTACCTGCCCAAGGAAACCCGTGGCTATGTGCCGGCCTTCATCGCTGTCACATACGTGATGAACTTCGCCACCGAGCACAACCTCTAT
Source organism: uncultured Bacteroidales bacterium (assembly GCA_900321315.1). Taxonomy (GTDB): domain Bacteria; phylum Bacteroidota; class Bacteroidia; order Bacteroidales; family F082; genus Limimorpha. The sequence continues at coordinate 8,866 of ONVP01000039.1, read as the reverse complement.
CCCACCAATCCAGGGCTGCTGCTCCATGGCACCGACACGGTGATGGTGCGCGACTATGTGGGCTTCGACCAAATCAGCGAATGCATCGGAGTGCCGATGGAAGACATCGTATTCTTCAACCCGCAATACACCAAGCAAATCATCCCTGCCAGCAGCACCATGCCACGCGAGCTGCGCCTGCCCATGAAATACGCCCTGCGTTTTGTGCAACTCGAAGACAGCGTGTATGCCTACAAGTCGAGGGCCGAAATGCAAAGGGAAGTCGTAGCCGAACAGGTAAAGGAAGTGAGCGACAGCTTCACCCACATCGTCAAGCGCGGCGAGAGCCTCGGCAGCATCGCCAAGAAATACCACGTCAGCGTGTCGAACATCAAGAAGTGGAACGGCCTGCGCTACGACGTCATCCAGGCTGGGCAACGCCTCACCATCTACCGCTCAGGCGCTCCCATGGCTCAGGTGGGCAAGAAACCCGAAAAAAGCAACACCACGGCGCAAGCCTCCAACAAGACACACACTGTCAAAAATGGCGAAACACTCTCTTCAATCGGACGCAAATACGGCTGCTCGGCCAACGACATCAAGAATTGGAATGGCCTCAAGAACAATAATATAAAAGTAGGACAAAAGCTGAAAATCAAGAAATGAGGGACACCGCAGCCGTAGGGCACGCCCTGCGGCAACACCCCGACAGGCAACACAAACATAAACTCCATAACCATGAAAACACACACTGCGTTACTGATGGCAGCCGTGGTGGCACTCGGCCTCCTGACGGCCTGCTCCGACAAGCCCCGCACGACAAAGAAAGACCGCTCGGCGGGAGGCACCACCGAAATCCTCGTCGTCACACAAAACGACGAGCAATGGAACGGCATGATTGGCGATTCCATCAAGCATTATTTCCTTGACTACCAGTATGGCCTGCCCCAACCCGAGGCGCAAAACGACCTCGCCCACATCAACGTGAAAGGCTTCTCCGACATGTTCAAGAAACACAAGTGCATCCTTGAAGTGGAAATCAACCCGCACGTCGAGTTCGCCAAAGCCGAAACCGCTTCCGACCTCTGGGCCGCGCCACAACGCTATGTGAAAATCACCGCCCCCACTGCCACGGCATGGGTCGACCACTTCGGGAAACAAAAGGAAGTTTACAGACAATGGTTCGACCAAGTGGAGCGCGAGCGCATCCTCAACATGTTCCGCCCATCGGTCGACACCGACATCGCCAACGCCATCGGGCAGCGCTTCGGCTTCACGCTCACTGTGCCGCAGGGGTTCTATGTCGCCAAAAACGAGCCTGACTTTCTATGGCTTCGCAAGGAGCTGGAACGCTCAAGCGCCTGCCTGCTGATTTACCAAACGCCTTACAAGGACACGGTACAGTTTGGTGCCGCCAGCCTTGTGGCCATGCGCGACATGATGTTGCAGAAACACATCCCAGGCCCGCTCGAAGGCTCCTACATGGCTACCGAAACCGAGTTTGTGCCGCCGATGGTGAAGCTCGCCAAAGGGTTCCCAGCAGGTTATGCCGTCGAAATGCGCGGAATGTGGCGCGTCGTGAACGACTTCATGGGAGGCCCCTTCGTGTCGTACACCTTCGCCGACGACCGCACGGGCAACCTCGTCACCGTGGAAGGCTACTACTACGAACCCAACCAAAAGAAACGCAACCAGTTGCTGCAACTCGAAGCAATCCTCTACAGCCTGAAATTTGTGGAGTAGAAACGATGTGTGCACCGCTGCACAGCGTTTTAGTTTTTACAATACGTTATTACGATTTCCCCCAAAGGCGAAGTCGTCTTGGTGACGATTTTGCCGTCTTTCCATTGGCCGAACAAAACACCGTCCAAGAAGATGTTTCCATTTGCATCTGTGGTTATTCTGCCCTTCTTTTCTTCATCCAAACCGCTGAAAACCAACGTTGAATCATTTCCGATGCTGAAAGTGTTCTGTTTTTCCATCTCGCCGATTTGCTTCACCAGCTCGGGTGTGCTGCGGTTTTCGTCGAAATGGACATTCACCTTGTCGGCCTTCCACTCGCCGATGAGGGAATCCGACTTGGGCTGGCAGGCGCTTAGCAGGGCAAATGTTAGACCCAAAAAGAAAAGAATGTGTTTTTTCATTGCGAAGGATTTTTTTGGCAAAGGTAAAAATTTTTATTTTTGTCGGCACAAACAGTTTTTTATGGAACAACAAAAGCCACAATGGTTCAAGACAGAGATGCGCGAGGGCAAGACCTTGGTTTTCGACCCGCTGCGCAAACGATGGGTCGCGCTGACGCCCGAGGAAGGGGTCAGGCAAAAGACGCTGTATCTCCTCGTGGAACATTTGCATGTGCCCACCGGATTGGTGGCGGTGGAATATTCCGTCAAGGTGAACGGCTTGGACCGCCGCGCCGATGCCGTGGTGTTCGGCACCGATGCCCGTCCGCTGATGGTAGTGGAGTGCAAGGCTCCTGATGTGGCCATCACCGACAAGACCTTGGACCAAGCCGTGCGCTACCATTCGGCGTTGCAGCCGCGTTTCCTGCTGCTTTGCAACGGCAAGGAATGCCACTGCCTGCGTGTTGCCAACGGCGACTTGCAGCCAATGGACCACCTGCCCGACCATGACGAAATGCAAGGCAGGCAGAATCCGCATCAGCCATAGGCCTCATTGCTCTTTCAGCTTCTCTATGGCGAAGGCATAGGCTCCGATGGCCACAGCCGACGAGGTGCCGAGCTTGGTGACACCCACGCCGACACGCTTGGTGGGGTCGTACCACACCTGCTGGTCGCTGAAGGGAACATCGACCATCTTGCCCGACATCTCCGTAAAACGAAGCCTGTCGTTGGTGTCCTCCAAATTGAAAACCTCAGTTTCCATGCTGGGGAAACAGCGTCCGTCGAGGCCGCAATAGGGCTGGCGCATCTTCTCGATGAGCTTGGGCATGAATACAGGCCATGCGCCCGAAAGCCCGCCGCCGATGACCACAATGCCGTCGATGATTCGGAGGGCGTTGCACAGCACGGTGGCCAACACCGTCGACAGCTCTTCCCATGCTTTCAGGGCGGCTTCGCGGTTGCCCGGCAGCTGTCCTTCGGCAATCTTGAAGATGTCGAAAGGCTGCGGCGCTTGTTCGAAGCCGATGCCAGCCTCACGGGCATACACGCGGCGCACGCCACGGATGCTCACACTGTCTTCGGCAGTAGTGTTGGGATAGAGGACGTTGTGCGAGCACCAGATTTCGCCGCCGGCCGAGTTGTCGCCGTTGAGCAACACCTTATTAATAACGATGCCGCCGCCGAAGCCCGTGCCAAGGGTCACGCCGAGCAGGTTCTTGTAGCGTTTCGGGTTGCCTTGCCTTTCAAGAAGGCCGTTCACCTCGGGCAGCAGGCCGCCAAGGGCCTCGCCGTAGGCAAACAGGTCGCCGTCGTTGTTGATGAATACGGGCACTTGGAACTCGTTTTCAAGCATTTGCTTCAGCGGAACGCCGCCACGGAAAGAGGGCAGGTTCTCCAAGTCGCCGATGATGCCGTTGGGATAGTCGGCGGGGCCTGGGAAGCAGAAGCTGATGGCCGTGGCCTTGCGCCCGCAGCGTGTTTCGCACTCGCGGAAGCCGGTGACGAGTTTTTGCAACACCTCCTCCAATGTGGGCGCCGCCGAGGGAATGGTGAACGGTTCGATGATCTCGCGCCAGTCTTGAACGGCGGAGAACTTGAAGCCCGTGCCGCCCGCGTCGAGAATGAAAATGATGGGTTGATTGTCCATGATGTTATGATTTTGATTTCGTTTCTTTCGCCTTGTTGCAGAATCTCTCCACCCACAGCATCCACATGAGGAAGATGACGAAATAGAAGAAGAACTTGAAGATGTAGTCGTGGGCGAGGCGGAAGCTGTTGGGCCACGGCACCTGCATCAGCAGTATGCCGCAGATGCGCACCACATTGACCCACTCGATGACGACCAAGCCAGCTGGGATGTACCACAGCTTGTGCTTCCAAGGGCCGGGAAACAGCACCATGAGGAAGACCCAGTGGAGCCATTGCTTGAGGCTGGCACATTCGGGAGCCACTACGATGCGCCCCCAGCCGCCTTCATTGTTGAGCGTGGCGATGAGCCGCCTCTCGCTCATGGTGGTGATGTCGACGTGAAGGAATCGGTCGAGCACGGCGCACGACTGGCCGAAAAGCAGATCGACAGACCAAACCATCAGCCCGTCGATGTATGTCTTGACAGGCCAATAGTCCAATGCCTGCCAACCAAGATAAAGGAAATGGAAGCTGATTATCAGCACGAAAAACAGCCCCACATTGACCGTGCTTCGGTTCTTCGGATTGCTGCAATAGGCTTTGATGTCGTCGATTTTCATGTGAAGATTTTGGGGTGCTAAATTACGGAATTAAGAAATATCCGTACCTTTGCAGCCTAAATTTTTTTGGAAATGGAAAACGACAGCATTGTAAACGAGGTTGCTAACGTCATCAAAGACGACACAGCCATCGAGAACATGGCCGATGCCGTGCACCGCATCGCCAGCACACCGTTCTCGGAATGGTTTCCCGAACTGATCAAGACCTACATCGTGCCGCTTGGCATCAAGATTGCGATAGCAGTGGTGGTGCTGCTGCTGGGCCGCTGGCTCATCAAATTGCTCAAGAAAGGCTTGGGGCGGATGATGGAACGCCGAAAGGCCGACCCGTCGCTCAGCACGTTTCTGATGAGCTTGGTTTCGGCGCTGCTCACCTTCTTCCTCATCTTGGCCATCATTGGCATCTTGGGCATCAACACAAGCTCGCTCGTTGCGCTTCTGGCCTCGGCGGGGTTGGCCATAGGCATGGCCTTGAGCGGCACGTTGCAGAACTTTGCCGGCGGCGTGATGATTATGCTGTTCAAGCCGTTCAGGGTGGGCGACTTCATCTCTGCGCAAGGCTACGAAGGCTTCGTCAGCGAGATACAAATCTTCAACACGCACCTGCTGACAACCGACAACAAGTCCGTCATACTGCCCAACGGAGCACTCTCGACTGGCACGATGACCGTGTTCTCGAAACAAGAAACGCGCCGCGTCGATTGGGTGTTCTCGATTGCCTACGGCGACGACTACGACCATGCCAAAACCGTGCTGAAACGCCTCTGCGACAGTGACAAGCGCATCATGAAAACGCCAGAAGTGTTCATCGAGCTGCTGAAGCTGAACGACAGTTCGGTTGACATCACCGTGCGCGCATGGGTGAGCACGGCGGATTATTGGGGCGTGTATTTCAGCCTGAACGAGCGGGTTTACAAGACCTTCGCCGCCGAGGGACTCAATATCCCGTTCCCGCAAATGGATGTGCATGTCAAGAGTTGAAAAAACGAGAGATGGGAGAAGGTTTGGTTTTTTTGAGCCATTTTTTGCGGAAAAAAGATTTGGAAATGAAAAATTTTGTATTTTTGCAGCCCGTTAGAAAAGAATTGTAAATCAAAAAGGATAAAGAGATGTCAAAGATTTGTCAAATTACAGGTAAGAAGGTCATGCACGGCAACAACGTTTCGCACTCCAACAAGAAGACCAAGAGAACGTTTGAGCCGAATCTGAAAATCAAGAAGTTCTATGTCCCGGAGTGGGACGAGTGGGTTGTGCTGAAAGTGTCGGCTGCCGGCTTGCGTACCATCGACAAGAAGGGCGTTTACCAAGCCTTGTTGGACGCTTCCGAGAAGGGCAACCTCCAACGTTGGTAATCCCTCGTGCGGACCAAGATATAGCTGCTGTGCCTTGCGCGGCGGCTTTTTTTGTTTGACGACAAGCCAAATTAAGGTACACAGATAATATTTCCGCCTTTTGTCAGTTATCTCTCCATGCGTCCAGTACTTGTTTCCATAGCGTTGATGCTGCTCTCGTTAGCCTTGCCGGCACAAAAGCTGCCAGTGGCAACGGTTTACGGCAAGGTGACCGACGAGCGTCACCATCCGATTGAGATGGCCAACGTGGTCGTCCTCGATATGCTGGTTGGGCAAACCACCGACAGTCGCGGAGCCTACGAGCTTTCGGTGTTTTCAGACACCACCTTCTTCGTCAGTTTCTCCTTCATCGGCTATGAGCAGAAACAGGTGAGGCTGCGACTGAAGCCCGGCGAGAGGCGCAAGCTTGATGTCACGCTGAAGTCGATAGCCACCGACCTGCCCGATGTGGTCATCAGCGACCGCGCCGTCGACGCTTCAAGCCTCACACGCTTAGACGCGAAGCAGGCCACGCTGCTCCCCACCATGGGCGGCGGAGTTGAAACACTAATCAAGACTTTGCCGGGAGTGGTGTCGAACAACGAACTCAGCTCGCAATATCGGGTGCGCGGCGGCAATTTCGACGAAAACCTGATTTACGTCAACGGCATCGAGATTTATCGTCCGTTCCTCGTCGGGTCGGGGCAGCAGGAGGGCTTGAGCTTCGTCAACTCGCAGTTGGTCAGCAACATCGAGTTCTCGGCAGGAGGCTTTGCGGCAGAGTATGGCGACAAGATGTCGTCGGTCTTGGATGTCACCTACAAACGCCCTCGCGAAACCGCCGGATCGCTGAGCCTGAGCCTCTTGGGTGCCGAAGCCCATGTGGAAGGCGCCACGAAAAACGACAAGTTCAGCTATTTGGTCGGGGCGCGATACAAAAACACGGCTTTGGCTTTGGGCATGATGGATACCAAGGGCGACTACAAGCCCAACTTTGCCGACGTGCAGGCATTGTTCAACTTCAAGATTAACGACAAATGGGAACTGTCGCTGCTCGGCTATTTCTCGCAAAACAAGTACATGCTCGTCCCGCAAAACGCCACCATCGACGTTGGCACCATCGACATGCCGATGCGCGCCACCGTGTATTTCGACGGCCAGGAAGTGGACGACTACGCTACCGGGCTTGGCGCGCTGACTTTGGCCTACAAGCCACACAAAAACCTGAGCCTTAAGTGGATAGCTTCGGCTTATTCGGCTTACGAAACAGAAACCTTCGACCTCCAAGAACAGTATTTCTTCGGGATGCGAAACACTTCTTTCGGCACCGAAACATTCGGCGAAGTGATTGACAACCATGAGATTGGCACACAAACCAAACATGCCCGCAACGCTTTTTATGCACAAGTTTACAACTTCGACCACAAGGGCCTCTACGCTTACGACAACAACCTGCTTAAATGGGGCATCCGATTCCAGCATCAGGTCATCGACGACGTGGTGGACGAGTGGCAGCTGTTCGACTCGGCGGGCTATGCCTTGCCACACACGCCCGACGTAATCGGCGGCTACCCGTTGGAGCTGCCCGACATCGGCCTGGATTTTGTACATAAGATGCATAACAAACTGTCGGTCAATAATATGGATGGTTTTGTGCAACACTCGTGGACGATACCTTTCAAGGACAAGGGCGACTTTGTCGTCACGGGCGGAGTGAGGGCCAGTTATTGGGGCTACAACAAAAAGGTGTATGTCAGTCCGAGGGCGGGCATCGCCTACAAGCCTGAAAATGAGAAAAATGAAACGGTGTATCGGCTGTCGGGCGGCGTGTATGACCAAACGCCGTTCTACCGCGAGATACGCAACCGCGACGGAAGTCTATACCACGATGCCGAAGCGCAACGCTCCTACCAGATTGTGGCGGGCAACGATTTCAAGTTTCACGCCTTCAACCGGCCTTTCATCCTCACTTCGGAAGCCTATTTCAAATGGTTCACTCATGTCATCCCATACGACATTGACAACGTGCGCATCCGTTACTACGCCGACCAGTCGGCACGGGCCTACGCCACTGGCCTCGACTTCAAAGTGAACGGCGAGTTCGTGAAGGGCATCGACAGTTGGGCGAGCCTCTCCATCATGCAGACCAAGGAAGACATTCGCGGCGACTATTACCTTGTGGACGACAACGGGAAACGACTGTCGTTCTATAATCATACCGATGCGCAAGTGGCTGATACCGTTTGGCTTGGCTGGCACAGCCGCCCGTCTAACCAACTGATTAATTTCTCGTTGTTTTTCCAAGACTACATTCCCAACTTCCCGACATGGCGCGTCAATATGACCTTGACTTTCGGCACGGGTTTGCCTTTCAACAGCGACAATTCCGACTTCTACGAGCCGCAAGGGCGCTATCCGGCCTATCGCCGTGTCGATATTGGCTTCAGCAAGCAACTCATCAGCGAGGCCAGCAGTTTCAGCAAAGGCAACCCGCTACGCTATGTGAAGAATATGTTTGTCAGCGTCGATGTCTTCAACCTGCTTGATATTTCCAACACGATTTCCTTCACTTGGGTGAAATACATCGACAACAGATACTACGGCGTGAACAACTACCTCACGCCGAGATATGTCAATGTGAAGCTGGTCATGGAGTTTTAAAATGAAAAATGCGAGGTTTTGCCTCGCATTTTTCATGTCGTGACTATGTTCATTAATACATCAATACATCGCCGTCATCTTAATCCACTCTCGCCCTTGGGCGCACATGTCCTCAACTTCCGAAACGGTCTTGGGAATCGGGCGTCCGAGGATGCGGCAGCCGTCGGCGGTGATGAGCAGGTCGTCCTCGATGCGGATGCCTCCAAAGTCCTTGTAGGTCTCCAACATTTCGTAGTTGATGAACTCCTTGAACTTGCCTTCAGCCTTCCACATGTCGATGAGGGTCGGGATGAAGTAGATGCCCGGTTCGTCAGTGACCACAAAGCCCGGTTTCAGGGTCTTGCCGCAGCGCAATCCACTGAAGCCCAACTTGGTGCTGCGCGGCGTGATGTCGTCATAACCCACGTAGGTCTCGCCGAGGCCTTCCATATCGTGAACGTCCATGCCGAGCATGTGGCCGAGGCCGTGAGGCATGAAGAGCCAATGCGCACCGTTCATCAGGGCTTCTTCGGTGTCGCCTTTC
>ONVP01000200.1 GCA_900321315.1 uncultured Bacteroidales bacterium | reverse complement strand
ACACGCACTATCCGCCCGTGCCTGGCACGCCCGCACTGCGCAAGGCCATCGCCAACAAGCTGAAACGCGACAATGGCCTCAACTACAAGGACACCGACATCCTCGTGTCGAACGGCGCCAAACAAGCCATCAACGACGTGCTTCTCTCCATCCTCAACGACGGCGACGAGGTCATCATCCCCGCCCCGTTCTGGGTTTCCTACCCCGACATGGTGAAACTGAGCGGCGGTGTGCCCGTCATCGTGAAGAGCGATTTTGAGCACGACTTCAAGATTACAGCCGAGCAACTTGAAAAGGCCATCACGCCCAAGACCAAGGCCCTGATGATCAACACGCCCTGCAACCCCAGCGGCAGCGTGTTCACCAAGGCCGAACTGACCGCCATCGCCGAAGTGCTGAAGAAATATCCGAACATCATCGTCATCTCCGACGAGATCTATGAGTTCATCCAATACGAGCACAAGCACGAGAGCATGGGCCAGTTCGAGTTCCTGAAAGACCGCCTCGTCATCGTGAACGGCGTGGCCAAGGGCTATGCCATGACGGGCTGGCGCATCGGCTATATCGCCGCGCCGCAAGCCATCATCAAGGCCACCAACAAGATTCAGGGCCAAATCACCTCCGGCATCTGCACCATCGCGCAAGCTGCCGCCTGCAAAGCCATGGAACTCAGCCCTGAGAACTCCACCGAGATTCAAGAGATGCTGAAGGCCTTCCGCCACCGCCGCGACACCTTCGTGAAGCTGCTGAACGAGATTCCGGGCGTGAAGTGCAACACTCCCGCCGGCGCGTTCTACGTGTTCCCCGAGATGAAGTCGTTCTACGGCAAGACCGACGGCGAAACCACCATCAAGGGTAGCGACGACCTCTGCATGTGGTTGCTTTACAACGCCCATGTGGCCTGCGTGGCTGGCAATGCCTTCGGCAACGACGACTGCATCCGCCTGTCGTATGCCACCTCTGAGGACAAACTCATCGAGGCCGTGAAGCGCATCAAGGCTGCTTTGACCAAGTTGCACTAATTGGACAATGACTTGTGACAATGACTATGACAGCTTTCACCGAAGCCATAAAACCTCAAGCCAAGTGAAAGCTGTCATTGTCATAGTCAATGGTCATAGTCAAAAAAACGATTCAACAATTAAAAATCAACTTCCATGATCATCCTATCCACCGAGCCCATCCTCCCCATCTTCAACCAAGCCATCGCCGACTACCACAAATTCGACGACGTGAACCATCCGTGCCCACACCCTTACGACGAAAAGACCATCGAATGGTATCTTTATAATAAGGTGTGGATCGACACGGTGCAGTGGCACTTGGAAGACCTCATCCGCGACCCGAACATCGACCCTGTGGAGGCCCTGGCGCTGAAACGCCGCATCGACAAATCGAACCAAGACAGGACTGACATTGTGGAGATGATTGATTATTATTATCAGCTGCTCTTCCAAAAGGTTGAGCCACAGCCCAATGCCACGCTCAACACGGAAAGTCCAGCTTGGGCCATCGACCGCCTTTCGATTCTGCAACTGAAGATTTACCATATGAAGGCCGAGGTGGAACGCACCGATGTCAGCGAAGAGCACAAGGCGAAATGCCAAGCCAAATTGGACGTGCTCACAGAGCAAAACGCCGACCTTTGCACCGCCATCGACCAGCTGATGGCGTGTTACAAAACGGGCGAAAAGGTGATGAAGGTCTATAAGCAGATGAAGATGTACAACGACCCCGCATTGAATCCGGTGCTTTACGGACAGAATAATACTTTATAAAACATGAATTATCAGGAATTTATCATGAATTTTTCATCAATTTCATTTTTGAATAATTCGTGTCCAATTCGTGAACATTGGTGTTAAACATCTCCAATCTAAAAAGCATTGAAAAGGCTCTTGATTATACGGTTCTCAGCTTTAGGAGACATCGCCATGACAATGCCTGTCGTCCATGATTTGGCTGTGCAATACCCTGATTTGGAGATTACTATGTTGAGCCGACCGATGGCCGAACCTTTGTTTGAAAAGTTGCACAACAATGTGCATTTCCTCGCTGCCGACCTGAACGGTCGCCACAAAGGGCTTTTCGGATTGAATCGTCTTTTGAAGGACATCCATTTCAGGGATTTTGACTATATCGCTGATTTCCACGATGTTTTAAGAACCCAATGGCTGCGTTTCGTCTGCCGTTTGTTCGGGAAGAAAGTCACCAAAATCGACAAGGGACGCAAAGGGAAAAAGGCTTTGACCCGACAGAAAAACAAAGTTCTGGTGCAACAAGCCACCTCGTTTGAGCGCTATGCCAAAGTGTTGGAGCAGTTGGGATTCCCAATCAAACCAGAATTTGTGAAACTTGATTATTCTGCTTTTTGCGAGACACAAAAAATGCCCAACGAAACTTGGATTGGCATTGCGCCCTTCGCCAAGCACCCCGCCAAGGTTTATCCTTTGGAAAAGATGGAGGAAGTTATCAAGGCATTGAGCGAAAAAGAGAACACCACCGTTTTCCTTTTCGGTGGCGGCGAGGAGGAAAAACGGCACATCGCGGAACTTTGCGCCAAATATCCGAATGTGCAAGCCGCTCATAGTCAGCAAGGTTTGAAAGGTGAACTTGCTTTGATGGGCCAGTTGGATGTGATGCTTTCCATGGATTCTGCCAACATGCACTTGGCTTCCTTGGTCGGGACGCGGGTGGTTTCCATTTGGGGCGGCACGCATCCTTACGCGGGATTTTTGGGCTGGAACCAAAACCCAAGCGATTGCATCCAACTCGATTTGCCCTGCCGACCTTGTTCGGTTTATGGCAACAAGCCCTGTTTCAGAGGCGATTATGCTTGCTTGAACGGCATTGCGCCAAGCCAAATCATCGAAAAGTTGGTGGGCCATGAGTGATTCTCCCATCGCGGCCATGTTTGACCGCATTTCGCCAAGTTACGACCGACTCAACCACCTGCTTTCCTTTAATATAGACAAGGTGTGGCGACGAAAAACCGCCAAAGCCGTAGCAAAAAACCATCCCAAAACCATCCTCGACCTCGCCACGGGCACGGCGGACTTGGCCATCGCTTTGGCGAAATACAACCCGCAGGCGCACATCATTGGCACGGACATTTCCGTAAAGATGCTCGACATCGGCAAGGCTAAAATTGCGAAACAACACCTTGAAAACCAAATCGAACTGCACTTGGGCGATGCCGCCGCCTTGCCTTTCGAAGACAACACCTTCGATGCCGTCACGGTGGCTTTCGGGGTGAGGAATTTTGAGGATTTGGAACATGGGCTTTCCGAAATTCGGCGCGTTTTGAAGCCTAACGGAAAGGTCGTCATCTTGGAGTTTTCCATGCCAGTACGGTTTCCTGTAAAGCAAGTTTATCGTTTGTACTTTAGGCATTTTTTGCCAAAAATCGGGAAATGGGTTTCCAAAGACGGAAGCGCCTACACCTATCTCCCCGATTCCGTGGAGCGGTTTCCACAACCCGAATCTTTCTGCAAGTCATTGGTTTCCATTGGGTTGAAAAGTTGCCATACACAATGTTTGTCATACGGAATCGCCACGATATATTCGTGCGAAAAGCCATAGCTTCACAATTTTTACTAATTTTGCCGCCGCCATTCCGCAATAAAAAGAGGATGCGCGTCGTTTTAGAACCAAAATCGTCCTGTTTTGAAAAAAGCACTGAAAATAATCACCGTTGCACTGATGTTCTGCGCCATTGCGCTTCCCGCGCAGGCCCAGCGCCGAACCGTGCGCTATTTGGCCAACTACGAGAACGAGCCGTATCATTTCGGCTTTTTGCTGGCCTACAACCAAATGATGTACACCGTCAAGACCGTCGAAAACTACCAGAACATCGCTTTGGAAACCTCGCAAAACCCATGGCCTAACGGGCAATACGACATGGTGAACACGAAGTATCTCTACGTTTACAACCTTGAAACGGCGCAAACGCCCGGTTTCACGGTGGGCATCATCGGCAGCAAGTGACTTGGCCGCTATTTCGACCTGCGCTTCATCCCGTCGCTCAGCTTCAGCGACCGCCAGCTCAACTACACCCTTGCCACAGAAGACCACGACGGCAACATCAAGATACTCAACAAGCCGCTCAACAAGCCCATTTTCACCACGTTTGTCGAGTTTCCCACCAACATCAAATACCGATCGAAACGCTACAACAACATCGGTGCCTACCTCATGGGCGGCCTCAATCCGAAACTGGACCTCGCCTCGCAAAAAAGCAACATCGTGACGGATGCCGACGGAAAGCCGTTCATCAACAACCTTGTGACCAAGCGCTTCGACTGCGCCGCAGAGGTTGGCGTCGGTTTCGACATCTACAACCAATGGTTCAAGATGGGTGTTGAAGGTGACAATGTCAGAATTGCAGTAACAGAGGCAATGAACGAATGCATAGATGAGGATATACTTGTCGATTTCTTCGAACAGCACAGGGAGGAGGTCGTCGAAGTGAGTATATATGATTATGATGAGGAAGAAGTCAGAAGAGTGTTG
>ONVP01000092.1 GCA_900321315.1 uncultured Bacteroidales bacterium | reverse complement strand
CGGCACCGAGGGACTGAGGACAGAAAGCCAAGGCTCGGCATCGCTCGACAGCGCGAATGCCATCATCACCGAATTCCCCGACTTCGTATGGCACGAAGAAGAGCTTCTCTCGCCTTACCTCATTGGACGAAACTGGTACGGGGAAATGATCACGGAGCAAGACACACTGTTCGAAATACCTTTCCACTTGCCCAATCTGGTGAAAAACAAAGCGGTTTATGTCAGGGCAAGGTTTTTGGCGCAGTCGAGGAAAAAAGCGACTCACTTCGATGTCAGAGCCAACCAAAACCTTTTGGTCAACAACGGCACAATTTCCGCCCTTCCCGATAGCTACACCTATGGCAATTTGTCGGTGATGGAAAAGCAGATGTTCGTCAATAGCGACACCGTGCTTTTCTCCGTTAGGATGGTACCCAACGGCAACGGCCACTTTATGCTGGTCGACTATGTGGAGATGTACTATTGGCGCCACCTGAAGCGCGAGGGCGGCTTGTTTCCGTTCAGGCTCTCGCCGAAGCAGTTTGAAGACGGCGTTTCGGCCATCTGGGTACAGAACGCCGACAGCGACTGCGTGTTGTGGGACGTGAGCAGCCCGCTCAGGCCCGTCGTGCAGCAGGGTGTGCTTAGCGCCGACAATTTCGTGTTTGCCACTCGCGACAAGGCCGAGCGTCGCTACATCATGTTCGACCCCGACGCTGCCTTGCCCGTTGAATCGTGGCAGTCTTTGCCCAACCAAAACCTCCATGCCATCGACGAGGCCGATGCCCTCATCTTCACTGTACCCATGCTCTGGCAGCAGGCCACACAATTGGCCGACTTCCACCTTGAAAAAGACGGGCTGGTGAGCGTGGTCGTCGATGTGAACGAGGTTTACAACGAGTTCTCGACCGGCATCCCCGACCCGACTGCCCTCCGCGATTTCATCCGCATGGTTTACAACCGCAGCCAGCATAGGCTGAAATACATAGTGCTGTTTGGAAAGGCATCGTCAGATGCCCGCAACTTGACAGGCTATGGACGCGACTTCGTGCCATGCTACGAAGAGAAATTCTTCACCGAAAGGCTCAGCATGAATATCTGCACCGATGATTACTTCGGCCTCATGGACCCCGAGGAAGGCAAGGAAGCGGCCGGAATCGTCGACTTGGGCATCGGGCGCATCCCCGTGGCCACGCCACAAGAGGCAGATGCCATGATCAGAAAAATAAAACGTTGCCACGACATTGCCACAATGCACGGCGAATGGAAAACCGACTATATGATACTTGCAGGCGACGACTCCGAATCCTACATGAAAACCAGCGAATTATCCCACTCCATCATCGACACCATTTCGCATTCCCTCAACGTCAGGAAAATCTATCCGATGTCGTATCCCGTAGTGCAAACGCCTGTCGGCAACCGCATTCCCCAGGCCCACGACGACCTCATCGAGGCATTCAACAAGGGTGTCCTCGCCATGAACTACAGCGGTCACGGCGGCGTGACAGGCCTGACTTCGGTGGCTCTTTTTTCCCTTTCCGACTATTCGCTGCTGCACAATGCCGACAGGCTCCCCTTCGTGTTTACGGCCACCTGTGAGTTCGCGAAATACGACAACCCCACCTTCGTTTCGGCAGGCGAGCAACTGTTCTTGCTTCCCGAAAGCGGCGCAGGCGCACTGTTCACCTCGGCAAGGCCCACGCGCGCTATATACAACGACAGCCTGACCAAAGCCTTGATGAAAACCCTGTTTCGCCGCAATCCCGACGGCAAGCCCAAACGCTATGGCGACATCGTGAAAGCGGCAAAATCCGACCCCTTGAACTACTCCAGCCTAAACGGAGCACCCCAGAAAAACCGCAGCATCGTCTATTTCTTCATCGGCGACCCGATGTTGCGCTTCCCGATGCCTGAAGAAAACATCGCCACACTGAAAATCAACGGGAAAGATGCCAATGCCACCATCACCGAGCTTCATGCCATGAGTATGGTTAGTTTGGAAGGCGAGGTCAGGAAGCAAGACGGAAGCCCAGACAGCAACTTCAACGGGAAACTGTGGCTGCGGTTCTTCGACAAGATGTCGACGGCCTATGCCTCAGACCAATACCTCTACACGCACTATAAGGATGTCATCTACAAAGGATGCGTCAGCGTGAAAAACGGCAAGTTCAAGGCCGCGTTCCAGATACCGACAAACATCAACCCCGACTACGGTACGCCACGCATCAGCTATTATGCCTACGACTCCATCCGTGGCGTTGACGCCATGGGTGTATTCGACCGTCTTGTGCTGGGCGGCACCGACCCCGCCATGGTGCCCGACGACCTCGGCCCGCAAATCACTTTCTACTGGAACACCCCCGACTTCAAGGACGGAGACAAGGTTGAGCGTCAAGGCATCCTCTATGCCGACCTCTACGATGCGCAAGGCATTTACCACTATGATTTCGGTGTGGGCCGCGACATCATGCTCGGCAGCAGCGATCTGGCCTTCAACAACATCGTGCTCAACGACCGCTATGAGCCGGCCCTCGATGACTTCCGTCGTGGACGCGTGGCCATCCCCATCGAAGGTCTCCAACCGGGCACCTACGAATTCTCGCTCCGCGTTTGGGACACACAAAACAACGGCTCGACGGCGCAGCTTTGGTTTGTCGTGGCCGACGACGTGTTCCTTTCGGGAGTCGCCAACTATCCCAATCCGTTCAGCGAAGAAACCTACATCAACATCAGGCATTCGGGCGACGGCGGACAGTTTCACGTGAGAATGGAAGTGTTCGACGCGATGGGTCGCCATGTGGCCTCGGTTGAAGACCAACTGGACGCGCACAACGAAAGCGTTGGCCCATTGCGGTGGAACGGATGCGACCAGTTTGGCAATCCACTGCCATCAGGTCTGTATCTTTATCGCCTCACACTCACCGACGACAGCGGCAAGTCGCGCACAGTCAGCCAACGCATGATGATAGCAAGGTGATTTTTTTTCAATTTAATGCAATATGCCACGCAAATCCGCGTTATCAAGATAATTTTTTTAAACAACGAAACAGAATATGAATATCAAGAAAATGTTTGTCGCCGCGCTGTTGTTGCTTGCTGGCGGCTCTTACGCACAAAACAGCATCGTGGGCAAGTCATACGCCCCCAACGTCATCACCACGGCTGTGCCGTTCCTGTCCATCTCGCCCGACGCTCGCGGCGGCGCAATGGGCGATTGTGGCGTGGCCTCCAATCCCGATGTGTACTCCATGCACTACAACGCCGCTAAATACGTCCACATGGACGACAAACTCAGCTTCGGCTTGGGCTACAGCCCTTGGCTGCAAAACCTCGTAACCGACATGGATCTTGCTTATTTGGCTGGTGCCTACAAGATTAACGACCGCTCGGCTGTGGCCGGAACGTTGCGTTACTTCAGCGCGGGCACCATCAACTTCAGGGACAATGACAACAACGACCTTGGCGACTATAGCCCCAATGAGTGGGCCATCGATGCCACCTATTCGCGTATGCTCGGCGACTACCTTTCGGGTGCTGTGGCAGGAAGGTTCATTTATTCCGACCTCACACAAGGCCAAGCCAACGACGCCAAACCCGGCATCTCCGTGGCTGCCGACGTGGCAGTTTACTACAAGAAACCCGTGGAATGGTTCAGCAGCATGGATGCCGACTTCGCTTGGGGCGCATCGGTCACCAACATCGGAAGCAAAATCAGCTACAGGGGAACCGCACTCAAGAAAGACTTCATCCCAACCACTTTGCGTGCCGGCGCTTGCCTCGACATGCATTTGGACGAATACAACTCGTTGGCCATCACCGCCGACTTGTCGAAGCTTCTCGTGCCCACCCCGCCAGCGGTCGATGTGTCCAACAACACGATTATCTCGGGTTACGACAACGATGTTTCAACCGTTGCCGGCATGATCCAATCGTTCTACGATGCTCCTGGCAAGGGCTACAACTACAACACGGGAGAATGGGAAAACTACGGCAAGTTCTATGAGGAGCTTTGCGAAATCAACATCGGCGTGGGTGCCGAGTATTGGTACAACAACATTTTTGCCGTGCGTGCAGGCTATTTCAACGAAACGGCCATGAAGGGCAACCGCAAATATGTCACCCTTGGCGCAGCACTGAAATACAATGTGTTCAGCCTTGATGTTTCCTACCTCATTCCCGTCAATGCGGTGGTGGGCAGCAATCCTTTGGAGAACACATTGCGCTTCAACCTCACCTACGGCATGGGTGGAAAGAAGAGTTGATGTTTGATAGATGGAATACAAGAAAACGCGGCCAAACGGTCGCGTTTTTTCGTTTTAGTAAATCTTTCCAGCCCATAGTTGATCAAGGAATTGTTTGGCAGGCCACACTTCCACTTCCTTGAATAGCCTTGGATTGGGGTCGAGGGAAACCACAATCATCCTAACGTCGGGATGCTCCTCTTTGAAGGCTTTCAGGCCATGCAAATGCCGCGATTGCACTTCGTTAACCGATTTGATTTCAATGCCGACCTCAGCATCGCCCAAAACGACATCCACTTCGTAATCGGAATAGGTGTGCCAATACGACAACTTCTCCAATCGGCGCTGATAACCCAAATAGGCTACAATCTCTTGAATGATAAGATGCTCGAAAGCATGGCCAAAGTCGGTTGAGCCTGGCTCCAAGTTGCGGCGACCCAACAGGTAATTGGGGATAGCAACATCGAAATAATAGAAACGCGGTGCTTGCCTTATCTTGCGCTTGACGACTTTGGAGTATGCGGGCACCATGTATCCAATTAAGGTTTCCTCCAAGATGGAGAAATAGGCAGCTACCGTTTTTGAGTCGATGCCGCAGTCTTGGGCAATGTTGCTGAAATTCACCATCTCGCCATCGGTCAGGGCGGCGGCTTCCAAAAAACGGGTAAAAGTCGAAAGGTTCCTCACTAATGCCTCTGCCTTGATTTCCTCACGCAGATATACTGAAACGTAGGCTTGCAGCATGGCCCAATACTTGTCCTTATTGGCAAGATAATGCCTCGGAATCATGCCTTGGTTGATGGCCTTTTTCAAGTCGAAATCTGGGATTTCTGCACTTACAAGAGGGTATAGGTTGGTTTGCAAAGCCCTGCCGCCCAGCATATTGGCACCGCCGCGTTTCAGTTTTCGCGCACTCGACCCGCTTAGGATGAATTGGATGCCTTTCCTGACGATGAGCCATTGCACCTCGTTCAGTAATATCGGTAACAATTGAACTTCATCGATGATGACCAATGTGCCGCTCTCGCACATTTCCAAATCTTGCCGGAGCAGCGATGGATTGCGTTGGAGGCGTTCAAAAGTATTGCTTTCCAAAAGGTCATAAAACCTTGCGTTAGGGAAAAGTTGTAGCAATAAAGTGGTCTTTCCCGTTTGTCTGGCACCAAACAAGAATATATTATCTTCATTCAGAGCCTCTTGTGTTAATTTCCGATGAATCATAGCAGTAATTATTTTGCTGCAAAAGTAATAATTTTCGGAATACAATTCCGAATTTTGCTGAAATTTTCGGAATATAATTCCAAATTTTAATGAAAAATTCGGAATAATACTCCGAATTTTAAAAATACTTCCTCTTGCAAATCCAGAATGAAGAAGGAAAAATCATATAGTGGAAACACTGCAAATGGCGATGCCTTAATTCTCAAGAAACTTAGCCTTAAAATCAACGAGTTTTATCATTTTGGTTTGTCCATGCTGTTGCAAATCAAGTAAATCGGCATCGCCTGAAACGATGTAATCGGCCTCAATGCTTTCAGCCAATGAGAGTAGATATAGGTCTTTCGGGTCGCGAATTTTGGATTGCGCTTGCTGCTCAATCTTTGCCATTCGACAAAAAGCATAGATGATGCGGAAAAAATCGTCCAATTCGTCATCGCCAATTCGTGTGAGGATTTTGGGACGGGAACTGACTTCGTGTATTTTTTCCAACAGTTCATCGCAGGCGTAGACATCAAAGCGCTGTCGGTTAGAATCTGTTGGATTGAATTGGTTTGATGGCCAATCAGGAATGAAATCCAAATATTGCAGTCGAGGATGATTTTCATTTCTTGTATCTGACAGCGTTGACTTCTTCCATGATTTCGTCCTCGGTGAGTGAGGGATTCTTTGAGCGGCTTTTGACAAAACGGTCGATCAACTGTTCCCTCGTTTCAGCCTGCCAACCGAACTTGCGTATAAGTTCTTTCAGGAGCACCCAGTCTGTCATGGGGACATTCAAATAGAGTACTTGTGTGTTTGTAGCGTTCAACATGGTTGAACAATTATAATTGCAGCAGCAAAATTACAAAAAATCGCCATACTTGCATCACGCCATCGGCTATTTTCGATTCTATGTAATGCAACCATCAGAATATCAATCCCAGCAACACAAACAACCAGTGCGCCGCGATGCCTGCGCAAAGGCCGCCGATGGTGTGCGCGCCGATGGCCTTGCCGATGAGCTTGCGATAGCCAAGGCTGTCGAGCATGGCGGCATGGGTGCTGAGGAAACCGCTCCAGCACATGCCGATGGCCGTGAACACGGCGATGGCGTTGTTGTCGATGATGCCTTCAGCGATGAAACGCGGCACCAAACCGATGGCGGCACCCACAGCTCCGAGGGCCGTCATGGGGAAGGAAATCAAGGCACCGTACTTGAAGCCGAAAAGCCAATCAAAAATGAAATTGATTTTGTTGGCCGCCCAACTGATGACGGGCACGCCTTCGTAGGCCACGCCGAGGTATTCGCCGTTCTCGCCCGCACCGCCGAAGGTCAACATCATGACGATGGTGGAGATGCAGAGCACGCCCGGGATGATGGCGAAACCGATGCTTACACCGTCCTTGCCGCCGTCCAAGAGAGAGTTGAGGAAACGCATGAACACGCCGCCTTCGCTCTTGAAGGTGATTTGCTGCTCGTCGCCGCCAAAGGCCTCGTCAATGGGTGCATCCAGTTCGGGATAGGCTTTCAAAGTGGAGCGTTGCATCAGTCGCGTGGAAACAATGCTTCCAACGACTGCGCCGGCCACACCAATCAAGGCACCCTTGCCGAAGCCCAAACCCGTCATAAAAGCGACCACCACCAAACCCATGCCGAAGGCCGTTCCGAAGTTGGTCAGCGAAACGAGTTGGTATTTCTTGAAATAGCGGTTGAAATTCTTGTCGTGCGCCAGTGTGATGATGGCGGGATTGTCGCTCAAGAAGGTCATGATGGCACCCAAAGCGGCCACGCCCGGCAGGTTGTAGAGCGGCTTCATCAGCGGACGGAGCAGGTTCTCCAACAGGCGCACCACACCGAACTCGGTCAAGAGTTTGCTAATCGCGCCCATCAGCACGCAGATGGCCATGATGTAGAACACGGTTTCGAGCAGCAGGTGGTAGGCCGTCTGCATGAAGGTGTTCAGCATCTTGGGCAGGGTCATTTTGTAGGCCAACAGCCCGAAGAAGGCGAAGAAAATGATGAGGAAAACGATGGCCTCAAAGCTTCGTTTCGTGGTGAATTTCAATGGCGATTTGCCCTCAAGTTTCTTGAAGAAGTCCTCCACTATGCGGTGGTAGGAGAGGGTGCTCCTTTTTTCAGTGTTGTATTTTGTCTTTGCCATGTCGGATTAGTTTTTCTTGAGGTTGAGCAAATTGATTTTCCACGTGAGGCCAAGGTTGCCTTGGAACATGCTGATGCCGTCCACGCTGGTGTGCGAGCCGCACAGGTGGAGGCGGAGGCTGCGGTCGCCCATGGGGTAGTATTCGAAGCCAAGGCTCTCGAAATCAACCTTTTTTCCTGGGATGACGTATTGGTCGTAGGCCTCTGTATTGGGCAGTTGAGCGTTGTTGAAGTCGTAGCCGGCCTTGGCGAACACGATCCACTTCGGCCCGATGTCCACACCGATGCCGAAAATGGCGGTGAGGTCCTGGCCGAAAAACTGGTCCTGTTCTAAGGAGGCGCGGTTCATAATGTCGAGATACATCTCCACGCCATTGAATTGCAGCTTGTTACCCAAAGAGATGTAGTTGATGAACTTGCCGGCCTGATATTCAATCATATTGACGGAATAGGCCGTCTTGAAGATGCCGAAGTCGCCGTACCACATGAGGTTGTAGGCATAGATGCCCTGCATGGCTTGGTTGATGAAGGGCGAGTTGCACACTTGGAACATCAGGTGGTTTTTGCCCGTGTTGTCCTTGTAGTTGAGCGATGCGCCTACTTCGTAGCAGCACACGTTGTTCCAAAATTCGGTGCCGTAGTAGATGTCGATGGGGTTGGTGTCGTATTCCCAGCCGCCGATGGCAACTACCTGTTTACCAGCGGAAAGGAAGAAATTCGGCGTGAAATACCAGTTCAGATAGG
>ONVP01000026.1 GCA_900321315.1 uncultured Bacteroidales bacterium | reverse complement strand
GAGGAGGTCGGCGGCTTGGTCGCCCATGCCGTGCAGCATGACGAGCACGGGCGCGGGGGTATCGCCCGTGTAGGTCGAGGGCACGTATTCGTAGTAGTCGCGCTGCTGTTCGCCCCAAGTGATGGTTTTCAAGGTTTGCGCATTGAGTGAGAAGGCCAAGAAGGCCAAAATGATGAGTGTCAGTGTCTTTTTCATATTCGTTGCGTTAATTCATTGAGCAAAGATAAGGATTTGTCAAATCAAAACGCGAACTCGAAAGAAATTTTTCGGGGAAATGTTGTAATCTTTCGGAAAGTTGATAAAAACAAAACAGCTTGGGAAAAACTCTCAAGCTGTTTTTTGTTGGTCGGGATGACAAGATTCGAACTTGCGGCCTCTTCGTCCCGAACGAAGCGCGCTACCGGGCTGCGCTACATCCCGAAACCTTAATGCGCCGCAAAATTACACATTTTTTTGATACGGTGTGCATTTTGTGATGCAGTTTTTTTCAATCCCTTCAAAAAGCAATCACGCCGAGATGCTCCAAAAGAATCTTCAAGCCAATGAGAATCAGTATGATACCACCAAAGATTCCCGCTGATTTTTCGAACTTGGAGCCGAACACATTCCCGATTTTCACGCCCAAAACGGAAAAAAGGAAGGTGGTGATGCCGATGACGAGCACCGACGACCACAGTTCCACCTGAATACAAGCAAACGAAACGCCCACGGCCAGCGCGTCGATGCTGGTGGCGACGGCCAAAAGGAACATGGTCTTTGCGTCAAGGGAGCCGCTGTGCTGGTGGTCTTCGCCGCCCCAAACCGCCTCGCGAATCATGTTGGCGCCAATCAAAAAGAGCAAACCGAAGGCAATCCAATGATCGACAGACTCGATAAGATGCTGGAACTGAGAACCTAAAAAATAGCCGACAACGGGCATCAGGCCTTGGAACAGCCCGAACCAAAGCCCGCAAGTCAAGGCCATGCGCCATGAGAAACGTTTGGTAGTCAAGCCCTTGCAGATGGAAACCGAGAAAGCGTCCATCGAAAGCCCGACGGCAATCAGCAGGATTTCAAAAAAAGTCATGTCGTCGTCAGAATGAATTGTGGCGCAAAAATAGCACATTTTTTATTGGCGGCTGAAGGAAAAACCCTATTTTTGCAATCATTCTAAACATCAAACTATGAAAAAATCCGTACTCCTCGTGCTCGCGTTACTGTTGGCTGCGGGCGGCTTCGCACAAGACAAGCCAAAGAAAGACAAGAAAGAAAAAGTCTATAACGAAAAAGGCGAAATCATCAAGCAGGGCTGGAACTTCGGCCCGCTGCCCGTGGTTGGTTTCGACAGTGATTTGGGCTTCCAATATGGTGCCTGCGTCGATATTTTCAATTTCGGCAACGGCTCGCGTTATCCGCGCTACGACTACAAGTTCAATGTGGAGGTATCGCGCTACACGAAAGGCTCGGGTGTGTTCCGTTTCTATGCCGACATGCCTTATCTGATCAAGGACACCAAGCTCTTCTTCGACCTTACCTACAACTACGCCAAGAAGTTCGAGTTCTTCGGCTTCAACGGCTATAAGGCAGGCACTTATGACCCTGTCGATGAGGTGATTCAGCCGATGCAACTGCTTGACCCTGAATTGGATACCGCAAGCGGCTATCATTTCATCAAGCGCAATCAGTTTCGTTTCGTCGGCTCAATGCAGCGCAAGTTCTTCGACATTCCCAACCTGAACTGGGTGGCGGGCTTGGCTTTCTACAATGTGAAAACGGACAATTTAAGCCTTCCCAATTATGAAGGCCAGCAGACCCTTTACGGCAATTATGTCAATGCGGGCATCATCAAGGCCGACGAGGCCAACGGCGGCAGCATCGCGCAACTGCGCCTCGGCTTGGTTTACGACAGCCGCGACCACAACAGCGACCCGTCGAAGGGCATCTACGCTGAATACACTTTCACCGGCTCCACCGACTGGATTGGCGGCAACAACGGATATAACTCCTTGACGGAGACCTTCTTCTGGCGGCATTATGTTCCAGTTTACAAGGACAAACTCACCTTTGCTTACCGCCTCGGACTGCAACACAAGATTGCGGGCAGCACGCCCTGGTACATGACCAACAACATCAACATGCCGTTTTTCCAAAAGATGTACACCGAGGGTTTGGGCGGCGTGGTCACCATGCGCGGCGTGAACCGCAATGGTGTGCTCGGCGACGGTTTTGTGTTGGGCAACGCGGAACTTCGCTGGCACTTCCTTGACTTCCAGTTCATCAACCAGAACTGGCAGTTGGTGTTGGCTCCGTTCTTCGACGCAGGCATGGTTATCCAGCCTTTCCGCGAAAAGGAGATGATGGATGCCCAGGCGGCATACGAGGCGAGTCTGCCCGAAGGCCAAGAAGCGGAGAAGATTTACTATAGTGGCGAAAAGGAAAGCCTACACATGAGCGCGGGAACGG
Organism: uncultured Bacteroidales bacterium; assembly: GCA_900321315.1. Taxonomy (GTDB): domain Bacteria; phylum Bacteroidota; class Bacteroidia; order Bacteroidales; family F082; genus Limimorpha. The sequence continues at coordinate 12,315 of ONVP01000026.1, read as the reverse complement.
GCATCAAGCTCATCATGAACCGCAACATGATTCTCGCCGTGGATATGGGCCGCGCCCTCGACCAACGCGACGGACAGAAATTCAAGACTTTCGTCGGGTTTAATTATATCTTCTAAATGCAAAAGGGCTGCCGTAGCAGCCCTTTTGCATTTACTTCGCCTTGCCTTGGTTGGCGACGGCGGCCATCAGCGCGGCCACCTTTTCGGGGTCGCCGAGGAAGAAGTCCTTTTGCAACTTCATGTTGTCGTCAAACTCGAAGACATAAGGGATGCCAGTCGGGATGTTGAAGGCGATGATTTCGTCATTGCCCATGCCTTTCAGCACTTTCACCACGCCGCGTAGGCTGTTGCCGTGGGCGACGACAAGCACTTGGTCGTGGGTCTCGAAAGCCTTCATGATGTTGTTCTCATAATAAGGCATCACACGCTCGATGGTGTCGCAAAGGGCTTCGGTGAGCGGGATTTGCTCGTCGGTGAGTTCGGCATAGCGCGGGTCCATGCGCGGACTCTTGGGGTCATTCATGTCCAACGCGGGCGGGCGCACGTCGAAGGCGCGACGCCACAGGCGCACTTGCTCGTCGCCGTATTTCTCGGCGGTCATCTTTTTGTCCAAGCCTTGCAGCTGGCCATACGACTTCTCGTTGAGCCTCCACGACTTATAGACCGGCAGCCAGTCCATGTCCATGGCCTCGAGAGCGAGGTTCAAGGTTTTGATGGCGCGTTTCAGATAAGAGGTGAAGCAGATTTCGGGCTTGTAGCCGTTTGCTTTCATCACTTTTCCGGCCTCGATGGCCTCTTGGATGCCTTTTTCAGAAAGGTCAACGTTGGTCCACCCCGTGAAGAGGTTCAATTTGTTCCATTCACTTTCTCCGTGACGGATGAGGATTAGTTTTTTCATTTTGTTTATGTTATTTGATTATATTTTCCGCCCACCATTTTGAATGTCTTTCGTTAAACTCCTCCAAAGTCATGCTTCCCGACCTTTCGGCTCTTCTGATTTCGGCCAAAATATCTTCCTCCGTAACTTCCATGTCTGGGTCAGGGAAAAGCCAGTTGATTTTCTTTGTTTGGGTGGTTGCCATAGTTCTTAAATTTTCGCAAAGGTACAAACTTTTCTGGATTTGAAACATTATTCCAACTTCTTTCTTTCCCGATGCCGCTTCGGCTGCTCATACTGTCTTTCGTCGGGCTTTTCTGTTGGCGTTTCGGAAGGTTCGGCTTCTACTGTTGCTTGCGGCATTTCGGCCTCAATGCGGCGGAAAATGTCGTCCTTGTCCTTGGGGCGGGCCTCGTCGTGCCATTGGAAGCCTTGGAGTTTTCGCTCGTTTTCCTTCAGGTCGGACTCTGGATACATGGTTTCGCTGATGTCTTTGTAGCCTTTGATGATGGAGATGCTGTTGCCTTTCATCTCGATAATCATGCTGGCCGATTTAGAAATGTCGATGCCGATGAGCGCGCCGTCGTCTTCGCGAATCCAGTAAAGGGTTTCAGCGGCCTCACCGTCCACATTGACGCGGTGGATGTTGCCGTCGCGGAAGCGCGAGGTGATGTCTTGTCCCTTGATTTGGTTGAAACCCTCAATCGTGTCTTGGGCGATGATGAAAGCGTTGCCTCGTTGCAACACCCAGTCGATGCTCTTGCCGTTGGTTTTGATGTCGATGTCGGTGCCCGAAAGTTGGCTGTCTTCGGCCCAAAGGATGGGATTGACGCGCATCCGTATGGTGGAGTCGGCCATTAAGTAGGTAAGCGTGTCGCATTTGCCCTGCATGTCTGATTTGTAGAATCTTACGTTGCGCCGAGCGATGAGTTTTTCGGCTTCCTCCTTTTCTTTGTCGAAGTGCATGAACAGCGTGTCGCCGTGGATGAAGAGCGAGTCCTTGTCGTAATAAACGGCGTAGGCGCTGTCGGTGGCAAAGCTGAAGCCGCGGTTTTCCCACATTTCCATGTAATGGCCGCGCATGACGACCTTATAGGACGTGTCAATCATATCGACTTGACTGTAGGCCTTGGCCACGCCGAGGTTGCGGTCGTATAGGATGGAGTCGGAGCGCATTTGTTGGGTTTCATTGTGCATGAAAGGCCGCTGGTCGAGGAACACAAAGTCTTCCTCCACAAGGTAATAGCCGTGTTTTCCTTCGAGAATGTTCTCCTTGTTGATGATGGTTGTCGGCCCGTCGAACCACATTTTTTCGATTTGCGTGTTGTAGAACAGCGTGTCGGTGTACATTTGGTATTTCGGGCTGAGCACTTCCACTTTCTCGAAGAAGGAAAACTCCTTGATACGGTCGCGGTAGATGCCTATCCGGCTGGTGAGGGTTTTGTTGCCGCGCATGGTGGTGGCGTTGTTGGGATAGGCGGCGAGGTGCATGTTGCGGTCGTAGGTGAGGTATTCGGTGTAGAGCGTCGTCGAGTCGTCCATCAGCCTCACGTTGTAGTAAAACTCAGCAAAGCGGGTGTTGCCGTCGTAGTGAAGCAGGTCGCTGAAGATTTCCACGCTGTCGTTCACGACGATGTGGACGTTTTGGTAGGCGTTGAAACTGTTGGTTTTCTCGAAGAAATAGGCGCTATCGCAGAAAAAGAAGGTCGAGTCGTGGCGTATCCTGACGTTTCCGATGAGCCGTTGCATGTCGCCCATGCTTTTCGAGTAGGTCATCTTGTCGTAGTTCTCGATGTGGACCTTGGTTTTCTTGCGTTGCACGGTGTCTTGTTGCCGGGCCACAAGCATTTGTGCCAGCAAAAGAAACAAGGTCGCTATGAAAAACCGTTTGAGCTTCATCTTCAGAATAACGCGCAAAATTAAGATTATTGTCCGAAAAGCCGATAGAAATAAAGAGATTTGCACGAAATTTGTTATTTTTGCGTTTGTTTTGGACTACGGAATTTCAACCATTCAACAAGTCGAAGATTCAACGAAGTTAATCAACAATCCAATAATTATGAAACACACAGGAATCATCATCGCAACTGCGGCCTTAATGACCATCGGAATGTTGGCTTTTGCGACGCCGAGCAAGAATCCGAAAAATGACCCGAAACCAACCAACAATTATAAAACCATGTGGAAAAAAGTAAAGGAAAACCTTGAGAAAAACCTGCCGGAATCGGCTGAAAAAGAGTTGGATGCCATCGAGCAACAGGCATCGAAGGACAAAAACCAAGTGCAACTGCTGAAGACTTACCTCTATCGGCAGAACATCTTCAGGTTCACCATTGAGGAAGACCCCGACCAGCACTTCATCCAATATGCCGAAGGGAAAATCGGGCAGTTGGATGAGATTTGTGATGCGCTTCTGCACGAGGAAATCGCGGGAGCCTATGCCAACTACTTGAGCAACAACGAATTGCGCATCAACGAGAACCTGCCCATCGACGGCGACATTTCGAAGGTGGAGATGAAATATTGGGACAAGGAAAGTTTCAAAACCCGCATCAACCAACATTATGCTGAAGCTTTGAAGCACGTCGAGGCACTGAAAGAGGCTAAGACTGAGGATTTTATGGTCTTGTATGAGAACAAGAACAACAACGAAGACCACATTGAATATGAGGCTTCGCTGTTCGAGTTCATGTTCCACCGTGTGGCCAACTACTACCAAGCACAGGCCAACGCAGACCAAGCTGAGGGCGACACCGAAAACTGGTGGCTGCCCGCCGAAAAGTTCGTGAAAACCGACTTGGGCGACAACGACAACCCGCTCACCAAATGCCTGAAAATCTATCAGGAATTAATTGGCTACAACCTCAAGCAGAAAAACGAAGATGTGTTGATTTACAACGACTTCAAGCGTTTCGGCTTCGTCAATGCCATTTTGCTGAAAGATGAGCAATACCAAGCTGCGATGGAAGATTTGAAGTCGCATCACGAGAGCAATCCGCTTTCCGCCGAAATCACGGCTTTGATTGCGCGGAACATGATGAACCAACAGGAAAACAACAGCAGCGATAGCACTTATTTCGACAACTACAAGAAAGCCAAGGCCTTATGTGAAGCAGCCATTGCCAAGTTCCCGAAATCGAAGGGCGCGAAAAACTGCCAAAACATCATCAACCGTATTGAGGAGCCGCAAATCGACATCACGCTGAAATCAGTGCAACTGCCCAACGAGGCTATTCCCGCCGTGTTGGAGTACAAAAACACCACTGCACCACATTATAGAATAGTGAAAGTCAGCGAGAAAGAGCTGAAAAAACTGGGCGAACTTCGAAAAGATGAACTGCTTGAAGCGTTGAACAAGCAGTCTGCCGTCGCGGAACAGGAACTCACTTTAGCTGCCGAAACCGATTATCGTGAGCACAGCACTTTGATCGCCTTGCCCGCCATGGAGAGAGGCTTCTACTACCTCACCGCTACCACTAAGAAAGGTATCAAAGAAGAGAATAAAGTGCTGGTAATCAACTTCCAAGTGTCGAGTCTTGGCTTCATCACCGAACAAAAGGACGACAAAATGACCGTGGTGACTGTGGACAGAAAAACGGGGAAAACCGTGGAGGGCGTGACTGTGGAAGCTTACCGCCGCGAGTGGGACTACAAGAACCGCGAGTACAAGACCATCATCCTTGGCACGCCGAAAACCGATCACAACGGCAAGGTGGAGTTTGCCAAGATGGGTGACAACTCCTTCAGCATCAACCTGCGCAAGGGCGATGACAATCTGTTGTCGGACAACTACTTCCGCCTTTACGAACGCTACAAGAACAACAGAGAGGTTTATAGTACGAAAATCTTCACCGATCGTGCAATCTACCGTCCTGGCCAGACCGTCTATTTCCAAGGAATTATGACATGCCGTCAAGGTGAGGATTTGAGCCTTGTCAGCAATTACAACGAGAAGGTTTCTTTCAAGGACGCCAACTGGCAGGAAATCAGTTCGGCCGATTTCACCACCGACGAATACGGTAGCTTCAGCGGCTCCTTCGTCATCCCCACCGACCGACTGAACGGTGTGTTCCACCTCAACGCCAAGCAAGGCAGCACGACTATTCGTGTGGAGGAATACAAACGCCCGACCTTCGAAGTGACTTTTGAGCGTCCGAAAGAACAATACAAACTCAATCAAGAAGTTACGGTGCGCGGCGATGTGAAAGCCTACGCCGGTTTCGGCTTGGACGATGTGGAATACACCTATCGCGTCATCCGCAAGACCTCGTTCCCGTGGCGTTGCTGGTGGTGGTGGTACCCGACCGTCGAAGACGAGCAAATCACCTACGGCAAGGCCCGCACCGACGAGAACGGCAAATTCGCTGTCACCTTTAACCTGAAGCCTTCGTTGACCATCGCGCCTGAGAAACAGCCCGTGTTCACCTACGAAATTGAGGTGACCGCCACGAGCAAGCAGGGCGAGACCCACGCCGACATCTACAGCATTCGCGCGGGTTACAACGAAATCGCTATCAGCACAGACTTGCCTTCGAAGGTGGAGAAAGCCGACATTGGCAAGTACCAAATCAGCGTGAGCAACCTCAGCTGGCAACCCGCCAAGAGCCGCATTGCGCGCAAGATTTACCGCTATGAAGATGCCGCCAAAATCAACTATTTCGCGGCCAATCATTTCTTCAAATCCTATGATTTCGATAGGGACGTGCAAGCCATCGACCGACAGATTCTTACTGATGAGGAATTGGCAAGGTTGTTCCCTGAATATAGCTTCTACGACAAGCAAAACAAGACCTTGGTCGATGAAGCCAACATCACGGTGGACGACAAGGCTAAGTTCTTTGAAGACAAAGTCCTCGAACCCGGAAAATATGTTGTGGAACTGACGAGTTTAGACGACCCATTGGCAAAGATTTCTCAGCAGTTCACTGTGTTTGAAAACGACTCCAAGAAGCTACCATATACTACGATGGAATGGGCGCATCAAGACAAGTTGAGCGCCAAGCCTGGCGAAGAAATCCAGCTTAGCCTCGGCAGTTCGGCCAAGGATGTGGACGTATGGGTGCAGCTGCTCCACGGAGACGAAATCCGCATGGACAAGAAAATCAACCTCAGCAACGCCGTGCAGACCTTATCTTATAAGGTGACAGAAAACGACCGTGGCGGTCTTGCATGGCGTTACGCCTTCGTGAAGGAAAACAGCTTCAACACTGACCGTTTGAGTGTTTCCGTGCCCTTCGACAATTACGACTTGGACGTGAAGCTCGCCACGATGCGCGACAAACTCAGCCCCGGTGCCGAAGAAACTTGGGAGGTGACCGTACGCGACTACAAGGACAAGCCTTTGGAAGCCGCCTTGCTCGCGGGCATGTATGATGCCTCGTTGGATGAGTTTGCACGGAATTACTGGTGGTTCAACATGTCACCATCGAGTGTTTACGCCAATGGTTTTGGCACTGACGGACATGGCTTTGTTTCATCCAACACGGGTTTGGAATATTTCTATTTTGCCGAACTCTTCAACTTCAGCTTGCCCTCCGATGCGCCGTTCTTCGATTTCGGCTACGGCTACGGAATGCGCCGTTTAAGTAAGGGTGGTCGCGTACTTTATGATGAGATGGTGGTGGAAGAAAGGGCCATGCCAGCACCGCAAATGACAGGAGCAGTGTTAGAAAAATCCTCCAATGTAGTGGATTACGAAATTCCATTGATTCCTAAAGATAACACAACTTTAGCACAAACAGAAGGTATAGCCAAAGCTGTTGGGGGGGTATTAAAATTAGAAGAAAGCGAAGAACAAACAGATAAAGAACCTGCCGAGCCTACCCTCCGCGAGAACTTCAACGAGACGGCCTTTTTCTTCCCGCAGCTGTGTACCAACAAGGACGGTAGCGCGACCTTCAGTTTCACCATGCCCGATGCCCTCACGCGCTGGCGCCTGATGTTGATGGCCTACACCAAGGACCGCAAGACGGGCCAAAACGAATACACCTTTACCTCCTCCAAGCCCGTGATGATTATGGCCGATATGCCGCGCTATATGTACGACAACGACGAACTATGGTTTGTGGCCAACGTCATCAACACGGGCGATGAGCCTGTCACGCCCAAGGCGAAACTCGAAATCTTTGATGGGGGAACGATGCAACCCATTAATATGATTGTCTCCAACGCCACAATCCCGATGGAAACCATACAGCCCGGTCGCAGCAAGGAAGTACGCTGGAAAGTGAAGGGACAGTATGATTTGAGCCTATTAGCCTTCCGCTTCACGGCCTATGCGGGACAGTTCAGCGATGCCGAGCAGCACCTCCTGCCCGTGTTGAGCAGCGAAATCTTTATGACGCAAACCCTGCCCATCACCGTGAAGGCCGAGACCGAAAAGACCTTCGACGTTCCCCTTGGCAGCCTCATTGCGGGCGAAGACCCGCAATCTCTGCCAAGGGACAGCCGCAGCCACGAGCGCGACTACAGCCTAACCTTGAACTTCAGCACCAACCCCGTGTGGTACGCCGTGCAGGCTCTGCCCTATTTGGCCAACGTCAGCACCAACCGCGCCGAAACTGCCTTCTATGTGTTCTACGCCAACACGCTCTCGTCCTACATCGCTGACCACATCCCGAACCTCTTGAATTACATCAAGAAATGGCAAATCGAAACGCCCGATGCCCTGCTCTCGCAACTCGAGAAAGACCAAGACCTGAAGGCCATTATGCTGCAAGAAACGCCGTGGGTGCTTGAAGCCAAGAGCGAGACCGAGCAGCGCAGCCGCATTGCCACACTTTTTGAGGTGAACACGCTCCGCAACCAGCAGACCAACGCCTTGAAACTCATCGCGCAGAAGCAGAAATACAATGGCGGCTGGCCGTGGATGGACGGAATGCCCGAAAGTCCGTACATCAGCACCTATATTTTGAGCGGCTTCGGCAAGTTGCAGAAGATGGGTGCGTGGAGTTCGTTGAGCCAGGCCGACCAAAACACTGCCCAAAGCATCTGCGACAAGGCCGTGCGTTACCTCGAATACGAAGTGGCCGAGACCTACCGCAAAATGAAACGTTACAGCAAAGGCAAAGACTGGCCCATCGGCTCCAGCACCTTGAACGAACTCTATGCCTTGAGTTTCTTCAAGGAGCAAAACTCCGACAAGGACTTTGCCACGGCGAAGAAATACTATCTCGGCAGCCTCGACAAAGAGTGGACCTCGTTCAACTTCAACGACCGCTCGAAGGGTGCTTTGGTGCTCTACCGCAACGGCAACGAAAAGACCGCCAAACTGATGATTCAGAGTTTCAAGGAGTGCGCCCAGAAGAACGAGCAAATCGGGATGTACTGGCCAAAGAAATACTTCTCGTTTGAGTCGCACATCGCCACCCACGCCAACATTATGGCGGCCTTTGCCGAAATCGACCAGAACCAAGAGATGATTGACGAGTTGCGCGTGTGGCTGCTCACCCAAAAGCAGACCAACAAATGGGAAAACTCCGCCTCCACCGCCGATGCCATCTATGCCCTGCTGATGCGCGGCAGCGACTGGTTCGAGGAAGGCAAGGAAGTCACCTTGCGCTTCGGCAACACGCCCATCAGCACCGAGGGTGGCGTGGCTGGCACAGGCTTCATCCAACGCCGTTGGAACGCCAGCGAAGTGACCCAAGAAATGCGTCAGCTCACCGTCAACAATCCAACGAACCACTTGGTCTGGGGCGGCCTGTTCCGCCAGTATTTCGTCCCGATTGACGAAGTGAAGAGCGACGAATCGGGCTTCACCATCAAGCGCGAATTGTTTGTGGAAACCGTGACCGACAAGGGTAAGAAACTTGTTCCCGTGGAGAAACAAGCTTTGAAAGTGGGCGACAAACTGACCGTGAAAATCACTTTCACGAGCCAGCAGGATATGAGCTTTGTCTTCGTCAAGGACCTCCGTGCCGCCGGTTTCGAGCCGATTGAGCAAATCTCGCGCTACGAATACAACGACCGAATGAGTTACTACCAAAGCAACACCGACACCGATATGCAATTCTTCATTGAGCATCTGCCCAAGGGCACGCACCAGTTGGAATACAGCATGTTCGTGACTAAGGAAGGCTACCTGAATAATGGCTACGCCTTGATCCAGTGCCAGTATGCGCCGGAGTTCAGCGCGTATTCGGATGGGATGCGGGTGAAAGTAGGAGAATAAAGCCTGTTTACTGCTTCACCCAAATCAATTTGCTGACATCATAGCCTCGGCGCGTGGCTTCGGCGAGGATGGCTTGTTTCACGCTTTCTTCGAGTTGCGGTGTGCGCGAGAGTATCCAAAGGTACTTGGCACTTTTGCTGCCCACAAGAGCGTATTGATAATCAGGGTCAAGCATCATGACGCGGTAGTCGGAATAGAACGGACCAAAGAAAGAGACGCGAAGCAGGGCAGGATTGTCGGTGGTCTTGGCCTTGCCTTGCGCGACCTTGGGCTGGCCGTTTTTCACGCCCGTGTTAGTCACGTCGATTTTTCCGTCCTCGCGAAGGGTGTAAAGGGCTTTGCATTCTTCCAAACCGCGCTCAAAACGATGGTCGAAGCGGGCAATTTCATACCAACCGCCCAAATAGCGGCTTTGGTCGAGGTCTTTCACGGTCGAGTTGTCAATGTTAGAGTTGGTGCTGCAAGCGGCACAGAGGCATAACGCCATGGAAAGAATTAATGTTTTGCTCATGATATTAGGTTTTAAGGTTAATGCTGCGAAGTTACTGAATTATTTGACGGTGCAAGAAAAATGTGGTGAAAAATCCTTGTTTTTGAGAATTTTGCTAATTTTGCAAAAAATATCCAACTATGGCTGTATTGACAATGTTCTATGGAATCATCATTTCCATGTATTATTACGACAACCGTCAGCATCATTTTCCGCATGTACACGTCAAGTGTCAAGACAAGGAGGCGGTGATTAGGATCCCTGATGGTGAAATCATAGAAGGTGAACTCCCTCAAGGCAAGAACAAGCTCGTTCAGGCATGGTTGGAAATTCACAAGGATGAGTTGATGGCCGACTGGGAGTTGGCTTCCAATGGAACCAATGTCTTCCAAATAGAACCTTTAAAGTAAGTAGATGATCATAATTAGTTTACATAATAGACGCGAGACACGAGACGGCGAGACGCGAGACGTTTGGTCTGTCCCGTGTCCCGAAGTCCCGTGTCAAAACAATATGCAGTTTAATTTTGAATAGTTACTTAAGAAAAGATGAACCCTCGTGTAAAATCAGTGAAAGCGGAAAGCAATTATGTTTTGTTGTTGGAGTTTGCCAATGGCGAAAAGAAACGCTTTGATGTTTCGCCTTATATCGGAAAAGGCATTTTTGCCCCTCTTTCCGATGAGTCTTTTTTTCGGAGGGTAAAAGTGTTTTTGGGAAGCATCCAATGGCCTAATGGAGCAGACCTTTGCCCTGATACATTGTATTTGGATTCAACAAATGTGTAAGAAAATAATTATCAGCAAAATACAAAACACAACTTCATAACAACAAAGAAAAGCAAACAGACATAAATCATTTAGAATAGCATTTCTCGAAAGGAAAAATATGCATTATTTTGCATATTTTTCATAACTTCAAGTAATTCAACATATTATTCTCAATCCGTTTGACAAGCTCCTCCGCTTCAGGAGCCTTCTCAAACTTGTGCCCCGTGACCTTCTCGTAAAGCTCAATGTAACGCTCCAAAACGCTATTTACGTATTCGGTTGTCATTTCGGGTATTTGTTGGCCTTCCTTGCCTTGGAAGCCGTTGGCCATCAGCTACTCGCAAACGAACCATTCAGAACAAGAAAATCAAACGCATGGAGAAGATGGAATTGCCGCAAAGGTTGTGTTTCACGACAGTAGGGAAGGACTAATACACTGCCTTTTTCGCCATCAAAGTCATGCTGAGGCCGCGCGCCACCATAAAAAGCAGAAAAGCAATCCAAAGCCCGTGGTTGCCGAAATGCGGCATTAATAGCAAGGAGGCAGGCAAAAACACGCACAAAGCCGAGATAATCATCGTGTTGCGGATGGCGCGCGCCGCCGTGGCACCGATGTATATGCCATCCCAAAGGAAAGCCGCAAAAGTGATGATTGGGATGAGAATCATGTAGATATGGTACGGCTTGGCCTGCACCGCGATTTCGGGCTGGTCGGAGATGAGGCCGATGAACCAGTCGGGGAAAAGGGCGTATAACACGGTGAACGGCAGGGCAATAAGGAAACCCCAAAGGAACAACAGTTTCACCGTTTGACGCAGTTGTTTTGGCTCGCGGGCACCAGTGAAACGACCCACAAGCGCTTCGCCCGCGTAGGCGAAACCGTCGGTGAAGTAGGAGAAGATGTAGAAGAATTGCATCAGAATCATGTTCACCGCCAGCATGTCGTCGCCGAGCTTGGCCGACTGGTTGTTGAAATAGGCGATGCTCAACACCAAAAGGATGCTGCGAATCATGAAGTCGGCATTCACCGAGAAGAAACGCTTCAGTTTGTCGCTTTGCAACAGAATCACCCGACGGATGGGGATGAGATGGTGGCGGAATTTGGCAAAAAGGAAGATGATGGCCGTAATCAATCCGCAATACTGCGCAATGACCGTGCCCAAGGCCACGCCGCTCACGCCCATGCCCATATAATTGACGAAAACGACACTCAAAACGATGTTCACCACATTGGTGAGGATGGCGATAACCATCGGAATGGTGGTGTTTTGCATTCCGATGAACCAGCCGTTGAAGGCATAAAGGCAAAGCACCGCCGGCGCGGCCCAAATGCGCATACGGAAATAGGTGGCGGTGTAGACCAAAACCTCCTCGCTACCATGCAACAGTTTCATGCTCAGCCATTCGACTGCGTCTTGCAGCGAAAGCACCAAAATGGTGGCAATCAGCGCAATGCAGAGCGAACGATAGAGCGAATAGGCGATTTCGGCGCGATTGTTGGCGCCGTAGGCCTGTGCCGTGAAACCCGTAGTGCCTGCCCGCATGAAACTGAAAATGGAGTACATCACACTGAAGATGGTGCCGCCAAGACCAATGGCCCCGATGTAGGCGATGCTGTCCTGATGCCCCATCAGCACCATGTCCACCAAGCCCAACAGCGGCACGGTGATGTTGCTGATAATGTTGGGGATGGCCAAATTCAGTATCGAGCGGTTGAGGGAATTTTTGGGCATTTTGAGTGGTTTTTAGGGCGCAAAAGTACGACAAATATTTGTGGATTAGTGGGTTTTCCCTAACTTTGCCGCATTAAAAAACACAAAACCATGATTTTCTATTTCTCCGGCTGTGGCAACAGCAAACATGTGGCAGAAACCTTGTCGGCAGGCTTGAACGACAGAATCGTCTTCATTCCCGAGGCGGCGCGCGGAAACCTTTATGACTACACCTTGGCCGAAGGCGAAAGCCTTGGTTTCGTTTTCCCCGTTTATGCTTGGGCACCGCCGCGATTG
>ONVP01000174.1 GCA_900321315.1 uncultured Bacteroidales bacterium | reverse complement strand
AGCGGCAACTATCATGTGGCTCATGGAGAGGCTAACTATCAGTTTCTTACGGCTATCTTCAAGATCTATCTCCAGAAAGATCCGCGTGGTAGCATTGTGGAACTTGACGACATCTTGGCTCGAAACCTCAACCTCGACAAGGCTGTGTGCAAGGCAGTTCCGCAGACCGTCTATAACAAATTGGATGAGCTATTGGGCAAACTAGCGCCCAAGAACAAGCTCCATCATTACGGCATGAAGCCCGAGGAGATCGAAAGCTTCACAGAAAGCGTACTGAAAACCCAACAACGCCTTTTGGCGAACAACTATGTCCATTTGGATGCCAACGAAATCAGAAACATATATAAATCATTATATTAACAACATAAAAGCAACAATAATATGACTGCAACCGAAAAAATTAGGAACATGATTGAAAAGGCGCGTAAGGCCCAAGCCATCTATTGTACGCGCTTTGACCAAGACGATGTCGATATGACCGTGAAACTCGCCACCCGCGTCATTTTCGACCATGCCGAGGAATTGGCAAAAATGGCCGTTGAGGAAACACAAATGGGCGTTTATGAAGACAAGGTCGCGAAAAACCGCAACAAATCGAAAGGCGTATGGTACGACCTGAAAGGCAAAAAATCGATGGGAATCTTGAGCATCAACGATCACACAGGATTAATTGAGATTGCAAAGCCTATCGGTGTAGTGGCCGGCGTAGTCCCGATGACCAAGCCAATCGTTACGCCGATGTCGAAAATCGCTTTCGCGCTGAAGACCAAGAACGCCATCATCATCTCCCCGCACCCAAAAGCCAAACGCTGCTCTACGCAAGCCGTGAAATACATCCTTGAGGCCATCGCCGAAATGGAAGTGCCGGACGGTATGGTGCAAATCATCGAAGAACCCACCTTGGAGAAGACCCAAGAGCTGATGAAGCATTGCGATGCAGGTCATCCTTGACAGGAACATCGAATATCCGTTGGCCATCAGCAAGATCATTACAGGTCGTTCCTTCGACAACGGCATCATCTGCTCGGGTGAACAGAGCTTCATCTATCCGCAGGAAGCTCACGATGAGATTATGGAGGCCTGCCGCAACAACCGTGGCTACGTGTGCAATGCCGAGGAGCGCGAGAAGGTGCTCAACGCGATATTCGAGGACGGACATACGGCGAGGGACGTGGTAGGGCAATCAGCACAATACATTGCAATGAAGGCCGGCATCAAGATTCCGGGCGATGTGAAAGCCATCATCGTGGAGTCGAACGGCAAGTTCGGCCTCGACGACCCAATTAGCAAAGAAAAGATGTGTCCCGTTTTGGGCGCGTTCCCTTACCAGTACTTCGACCAAGCCCTTGAAATCGCCCAAACCAACCTCAACTGCGAGGGCAACGGACACACGGCGGGCTTGCATTCAAACAACCAAGCCAACATTATCAAGGCTGGCACCGAGCTTTCCGTGTCGCGCCTGATTGTGGGTGCCATTTGCGCCACCACTGCCGGCGGCTCGCTCCAGAACGGACTACCTGTCACCAACACCCTCGGTTGCGGCAGTTGGGGCAACAACTCCATCTCGGAGAATTTCACCTACAAGCATCTGCTCAACATCACCCGTGTGGCACCACTTTCCGCAAGGATGCAAGTGCCTTCGGATGCGGAGATTTGGAAATAAAGAAAGATAGATGATACTTTTTGCTGCAAGTGCAGGGAACACCACTAAAACGGGAGTTCCCTGCCATTTTTTTGCCATAAGCTGGAAAATCGTACAAACAGAATCATTCTGCGTGAAACTTACATGATAATCCCTTGACATTATTACGCTTACACACCTCTTTAAAAAATAAATAATTAATTATTTGGAAAGGTCGCGGAAACTCACTAAATTTGCAGACTTTTATAAGCAACAATAATTCAAAATCTAAAACATAACACATTATGAACAAGCAGATTACATTAGAGCAGGCCGTTGAAAAGGTTCAAGACGGCATGACGATTATGTTTGGCGGCTTCCTCGGCGTGGGAAGTGCCACTCAAATCATTGATGCCATCGTTGCGAAAGGCGTTAAGGACCTCACCATCATTGCCAACGACACGGCCTACGACGAAGTGGCCCACGGTAAGCTGGTCAGCAACCACCAAGTGAAGAAGGCCATTGTATCGCACACCGGCACCAACAAGCAGACCGCCATCCAGAAGAACGAGGGCACCCTCATTGTGGAATACGTCCCGCAAGGCACTCTGGCAGAGCGCATCCGCACCTACGGTGCGGGTCTCGGCGGCGTGCTGACCCCCACGGGCATGGGCACCATCATGGCCGACGGCAAGCAAGTGGTCAATGTCGATGGCAAGGACTACCTGTTGGAGAAGCCCCTGAAGGCCGACATCGCCTTCCTGCGCGCCAACATCGTTGACGAGTTCGGCAACATGGTGTTCCTGGGCACGACCAACAACTTCAACCCGCTGATGGCCACCGCCGCCGACTACGTCGTCGTCGAAGCCGAGAAGCTCGTCCCCGTTGGTGAAATCAAGCCCGAGTGCGTGCATGCCTCTGGTATTTATGTCGATGGAATTTATGTAGAGAAATGACTTTTAGTCGCGAAACACACCCCTTTGACGTCATTGCGGGCTTGACCCGCAATCTCCCGAGCGAAAAGGATTTGTCTTTCCGCATGGGAGATGGCGGATGTCCCTCCGCCATGACGATTAGGGTTTAAAGTAGTGTTTCCCAGTTAAAGGTAACAACAACAATTCAACAATTAAACGATCAACAAATCGAAGATTCAACGAAGTTAATTCAACAACAATGGAATACAGAACAAAGATCAGACTGCGCATGAGCGCAAAGGATGCCCACTACGGTGGCAATTTGGTTGACGGTGCCCACATGGTTCACCTCTTCGGTGACGTGGCTACCGAACTCTTGATTATGCGCGACGGCGACGAAGGCCTCTTCTGCGCATACGACATGATTGAATTCAAGGCCCCTGTCTATGCAGGCGACTTCATCGAAGCCGAAGGCTGGATCGACCGCGAAGGCAATACCTCGCGCCACATGATGTTTGAGGCTCGCAAGGTGGCCGTGGCCCGCCCCGACATTTCCGCCTCTGCTGCCGATGTGCTCGACGAGCCTATTGTGGTTTGCCGTGCTTCGGGTACCTGTGTGACGCCTAAGGATTGCCAAAGAAAATAAAGCTGTCAGCAGTCAGCCATCAGCTATCAGCCTGGTTGGAACCGAGCTGAAGGCTGATAGCTGAAAGCTCCTAATCTTGAAATAACAAATCTTGAAATCTGAAATCAATGGATAAACTTATCATCACTGCCGCCATCTGCGGCGCAGAAGTCACCAAGGAACAGAATCCCAATGTGCCTTATACCGTTGAGGAAATCGTGCGCGAGGCCAAGTCGGCCGTCGATGCCGGTGCCGCCATCGTACACCTGCACGTCCGCTGGGACGACGGCACGCCCACCCAAGACCGTGGCCGCTTCCAAGAGTGCGAAGAGGCCATCCTGAAGGTGTGCCCCAACGTCATCCTCATCCCTTCGACCGGCGGTGCCGTCGGCATGACTCCCGACGAGCGTCTCCAATCGACCGACACCAACCCGTTGCCCGAGATGGCTACCCTCGACTGCGGTACCTGCAACTTCGGCGACGAGATCTTCGACAACACCATGCCGACCATGCGCGCCTTCGGCAAACGCATGATGGAACGCGGCATCAAGCCCGAATACGAATGCTTCGAGATGGGTCACTTAGACACCATCCTCAACATGGCCAAGAAGGGTCAGGCCCCTGGTGCTCCCATGCAGTTCAACTTCGTGTTGGGCGTGCCCGGCTGCACTCCTGCCACCGTCGCCAACCTCTGCTGGCTTGTGAACGGCATCCCCGCTGGCTCCACCTGGACCGTCACCGGCGTAGGTCGCCATGCCGTCCCGATGGCCGCCGCTGCCATCGCCATGGGCGGTAACGTCCGCGTGGGCTTCGAGGACAACCTCTACCTCTCGAAGGGCGTGCTCGCTCAATCGAATGGTGAATTAGTCGCTAAGGTCGTGCGCATCGCCAACGAACTCGGTCGCCCGATTGCCACCTCCGATGAGGCCCGCGAAATTCTTGGCCTCAAACCGCGCAAATAATTAATAGGATAAGAAAGCACTTTCGAATACACAAAATGAAAACAACAAGAAGTTTCACTCTGCTCGTGCTACTGATGGTTTTTGCGGTGAGTTGCAATAATCAGAAGACTACAATCAATGGTCACGATTATGTTGACCTTGGTCTGCCGAGTGGAACTCTTTGGGCTACCTGTAATGTAGGCGCTGAAGAGCCAGAAGATTATGGCGACTATTTCGCTTGGGGCGAAACGAAGACAAAGGACACATACAACTGGAGCAGTTATCAGTATTGTAAAGATGGTGATAGCACTCTTACCAAGTACTGTTGCAATTCAAAGTACGGCAACGACGGCTATACCGACACACTAACTATTCTTCAAGATGGTGATGATCCTGCTACTGCTTTGGGAGTTGAATGGCGTACGCCTTCTATGACCCAATGGGAAGAATTGATACAATATACCACCAACAAATGGACGATACAAAACGGCGTAAAGGGAAGGCTATTTACAGCCGATAACGGCAACAGCCTTTTTCTTCCCGCTGCTGGCGGCTACTCGAATAGTGGGCTTGTTGATACTGATTCCGACGGCATCTACTGGTCGAGGTCACTCTGTACTGACTTTTCCAACTGTGCGTGGGGTATGGATTTCTATTCGGGAAGCTACGCCATACACTACTTCTTTCGCAAAGGTGGCTTTTCTGTCCGCCCTGTGTGTTCGAAAAATTGAAATACGACTCTACAAACAAAACAACAATTAAACATTTAAACAATAAACAATTAAACAACAAACAAGATACTTTAATTGCTGGCTCTAATATCACTATTATTGATGGTATTATATCATCATTAGGTGCACAAGGTGGTGTAACAACAGACTATAAAGAATTAGGTAATAAACCTAAAATTAATAATGTCACATTAGTAGATAATATATCTTTAGAAGATTTAGGGGTACAACCAGTTGGTGAATATATAACCGAAGAAGATTTAGATAATAAAGGGTATTTAACTGCTGTACCTACTGGGTATGTGACAGAAGAAGAATTAAATTCATATAATTTCTTGACAGAAGTTCCAGAAGATTATTATACAAATACTCAAAATGAAGAGATATACGCTAAAAAAGAAGACTTAAATAATAAACAAAATATTTTAACTGCTGGCGAAAATATAACAATAGAATCCGTAGATGAAAACACAGTTATATCTGCAAATATACCAGAACAATATATAACAGAAGATGAATTATTAGAAAGAAATTATATCAACTCAGATTATTTAGCAACCCAATTAAATAAAAAACAAAATTTAATGAGAGCTGGTAATAATATTAGGTTTTATCAAAATGCAGATGGTTCCTATACAATATCTGCGGTAGATGGGCAAAGTTCACCGTCTATAGTTTCATACAATGCTTTAAGTAATAAACCGCAGATAGGTGGCATAGAACTTATAGGAAACAAAAGTCTTTTACAATTAGGAATACAGCCTGCTGGTGAATATTCACCTATTTTAACTGCTGG
The DNA here is from genome assembly GCA_900321315.1 of uncultured Bacteroidales bacterium. Taxonomy (GTDB): domain Bacteria; phylum Bacteroidota; class Bacteroidia; order Bacteroidales; family F082; genus Limimorpha. The sequence goes on along the minus strand of ONVP01000174.1, from coordinate 235 downwards.
TGATAATATAACCATAGAACAATCTAACGGTGAAACAGTTATATCTGCTATTATACCAGAAGATATATGTACTGACGCTGAATTAGAAGCTGGATTATTGACAAAAGCAAATAAAGCTACAACTTTATCTGGTTATAACATAGAAAATGCATATACTAAAAATGAAGTAGATGGTTTATTTGATATATATTTAAACAATAAAGTGTCTGATATAGTTGAAAGTGCACCGAATAAA
>ONVP01000230.1 GCA_900321315.1 uncultured Bacteroidales bacterium | reverse complement strand
GGACGCACGCGGTGCGTCCCTACAGGTGGTGGACGTGATGGGGCGCGTCATCGTTTCGCGTGACGGACGCACGCGGTGCGTCTCTACGGCGGGAATGCCTGTAGGCGTTTACGTCTTGCGTTTGATTGACGGGGATTCCGTCAGGACGCAGAAAATTGTGATACCATAATATTGGGTTTGTAGGGCTGTCGCATTGCGGCAGCCCTACAGCCATAATTTGCCAACCGCACATTTTTTTTGTTTTTCTAACGTGGGAATCGGAAAAAAATCCTATCTTTGCCGATTAATTAAATCCATTCCACAATGAATCTTGACAACGAAAAATTTGTTGGAGAAGGCCTGACTTACGACGACGTTCTCCTTGTGCCTTCTTATAGCAACGTGCTTCCGCGCGAAACGAGCTTGAAAACCAAATTCTCGCGCAACATCGACTTGAACATCCCCGTGGTCTCCGCCGGTATGGACACCGTCACCGAGAGCCGCATGGCCATCGCCATCGCGCAAGAGGGCGGCATCGGCGTGCTCCACAAAAACATGACCATCGGCAAGCAGGCCGCCGAGGTGCGCAAGGTGAAACGCGCCGAAAACGGCATGATCAGCGACCCTGTGACCATCCATGTGGAGGCCACGGTGAAGGACGCCCTCAACCTGATGGGCGAGTACCGCATCGGTGGCATTCCGGTGGTGGACAGCCACAATGTGCTGGTGGGCATCGTTACCAACCGCGACTTGCGTTTCGAGCGCGGCTTGGAGCGTCCCATCGTCGAGGTGATGACCAAAGACAACCTCATCACCACGACGGAAGTCTCTTTCGATAAGGCCGCCGACATCCTCCAAGATCACAAAATCGAGAAACTGCCTGTGGTCGATAAGGACAACCACCTCGTGGGACTGATTACCTACAAGGATATTATCAAGGTGAAGGCGCGCCCCAACGCCTGCAAGGACTCGCGTGGCCGTCTGCGCGTGGCTGCCGCCGTGGGCATCGCCGCCAACACTCTCGAACGCGCCGCAGCCCTCGTCGATGCGGGCGTGGATGCCTTGGTCGTGGATACGGCTCACGGGCATTCGCAAGGCGTCATCGACATGGTGCGCAACTTGAAGAACAGCTACCCTGAAATCGACATCGTGGCGGGCAACATCGCCACCGCCGAGGCCGCCAAAGCCTTGGCCGAGGCAGGCGCCGACGCCATCAAGGTGGGCATTGGTCCCGGCTCGATTTGCACCACGCGCGTGGTGGCGGGCATCGGTGTGCCGCAGCTCACCGCCGTCATGGATGTTTGCAAAGCCTTGGAAGGCACGGGCATCCCCGTCATCGCCGACGGTGGCATCCGCTACACGGGCGACATCGTGAAGGCATTGGCCGCTGGCGCGTCGTCCATCATGGCGGGTTCGCTCTTCGCGGGTGTGGACGAGTCGCCGGGCGACACCATTATCTACGAGGGTCGTAAGTTCAAGACTTACAGGGGAATGGGTTCCTTGGAAGCCATGCAACAAGGCTCGAAGGACCGCTATTTCCAAGACAACGTGGAAGACGTGAAGAAACTTGTCCCCGAAGGCATCGCGGGTCGTGTTCCGTACAAGGGCACCCTCGGCGAGGTCATCTTCCAGATGGTTGGCGGACTGCGCTCGGGCATGGGCTACACCGGCTCGCGCACCATCGACGACCTGAAAAAGGCCAAGTTCATCCGTATCACCAACTCGGGCATCCTCGAAAGCCACCCGCATGATGTGACTATCACTCAGGAAGCACCGAATTACAGCAAACGAAGCTAACCATGAAAGCCTCCATTTCCTTCCCCGAACTGCAAAACCTCATCATCGAGAAAGCCAAGCAGGCCATTTCGTTCTCTTATGTCAATGAGAAAACCGTCCGCGTGACCTATCCGCTCAATTTGGGCTTCATCAAGAAGGACCTCTCCGCCAACTTGATTATCAAAGAGTTGATAGGCAGCGACTTGCTCGTCCAGCTATCCGCCGGAATGGGCACTGAAACGTTGCTCACCACGGCACTCAACCTGCTGAAAGGCAAGATTCCGCAAGGTTTGTTGGAGCAATGCCCCGACAGTCACTTGCTGCTGCATTTGGGGCAAATCGAGCAGGTGAAATCCTTGTTCGACAAGGTCGATGTGCGCGACCTCCACGTCCTCGCCGACGGCCTCGAAGTGGAAGGCGCATTGAAACCCTGACGCGCCGTTTTCAGCGAACAATATCCGCCAAATTTCAACGTTATGCAATTTATAGCGTGTCATTTGGCGGTTTTTGTGTAATTTTACCGCCCGTTTCATGCCATAAAACAACGAACAAACAGTAAAAATAGCAATAATGAGAAAGTTTAACTTTTTGAGAATCTTTGTGTTGGCATCATTGGCGATGCCCGTTTTTACCGCCCAAGCCCAGTCGAAACTCGACAAGCAGGTGCTGATGACCATCGGCAACGAGAAAGTGACCGTGAAGGATTTTACGGACGTGTATTACAAGAACAACCTCAAGAGCGAGGTCATTGAGAAGAAATCCGTCGATGAATATCTTGACCTTTTTGTGAACTTCCGCATGAAGGTGATGGAGGCTGAGGCCCAAAAACTTGACACTTCGGCGAAGTTCCAAAAGGAGCTGGCCGGCTACCGCAAGCAGTTGGCCAAGCCCTTCATGAGCAGCGACGACATCACCGACGAGCTGATTCAGGAAGCCTACCAGCGCAAGCAGAAAGACATTCGCGCCTCGCACATCCTCATCCGCTGCGACAAGCACGCCTTGCCTTCCGATACGCTGAAAGCCTACAACAAGGCTATCGAAGTCAGGAACAAGGCCCTGAAAGGCGAGGACTTTGGCGACTTGGCCGTGCGCTACTCCGACGACCCGTCGGCAAAAGATGTAAAAGCCACCGAACAAACGCCAGCCCGCAAGGGCAACCGTGGCGACCTGGGCTACTTCACCGTGTTCGACATGGTGTATCCTTTCGAAACCGGCGCCTACAACACCAAGGAAGGCCAAATCTCCATGCCAGTGCGCTCCGACTTCGGCTACCATATCATCAAGGTGCAGAGCGTGACCGAAGCCATGGGCACCATCCAAGCCGCCCATATATTCCTGCAACTGCCTTTCGACGCCTCGGCAGAAGACGAAGCCACCATGCAGCTGAAGGCTGACAATATCTACAAGGAACTGATGGGCAATAACGGCAAGAGCTGGAGCGAGGCCGTCAGCCAATACACCGACGACCGCGGCACTGTGATGCGCGACGGCGCATTGAGCAACTTCACCGTGAGTCGCATCGTCCCGGAATTCATCGAAGTTTGCAAGTCGCTGAAAGTAAATGAAATATCAAAGCCCGTCAGGACTACCTACGGCTACCACATCATCAAATTGCTGGGCAAGACGGGAGTTGACTCCTTCGAGCAGGAATCGAAAAACCTCGCCGACCGCATCGAGAAAGACATGCGCTCGAAGAAGTCGGAAGAAGTGGTGCTCAGGCAATTGAGGAAGGAATACAAGTTCAAGGCCAACGACAAGAACATCGAGGCTTTCATCAGCACGGTTGATAGCACCATCCTCAACAAGGCCTATGAGCCTGCTGCCAGCGCCGACAGGACGGCCACGCTGTTCAGCATCGACGGCCATGCGACCACGGTGGACGACTTCATCGGCTACATCGAGGCCAAGCAAACGCAGCAAAAATACGTCACCCCAGCCACCTACGCCTACCAGCTTTATGAAAGCTTCGCTGACGAGAAAATGATGGACTATGCCGACGCTCACCTTGAGGAGAAATACCCCGAGTTCAAGGCCATGGTGAACGAGTACCGCGACGGCATCCTCATCTTCGACCTCATGGACCAAGAAGTGTGGAACAAGGCCGTGAAAGACACCGTCGGCCTCCAGCAGTACCACGAGCTCAACGCCGGAAAATACATGTGGAGCGACCGCGTGCTGGCCATTGTCATCACCGTCACCAAGGCCGAATCGCTGCCCAAGGTGAAAGCTCTCATCGAAGCAGGAACGCCCTTGGACAGCCTCAGGCCCGTGATGGCCCGCGACTCCATCAACTACGCAGTAGGTCTGCTCAACGGTT
>ONVP01000253.1 GCA_900321315.1 uncultured Bacteroidales bacterium | reverse complement strand
TATTCGTACTTAATCCACATCGCTTTGGCCGCATCGATGGGCGAACCGCCGCCGATGGCCACAATCCAGTCGGGCTGGAAGTCTTGCATCACGGCGGCACCATCCATGACGGTCTCCACCGACGGGTCCGGCTCGATGCCGTCAATCACTTTCACTTCCATTCCGGCCTCTTGCAGGTAGGCAATGGCTTTGTCAAGGAATCCGAAACGTTTCATGCTTCCGCCGCCTACGCAAACAACGGCGCGTTTTCCTGTGAAGGTCTTCAATGCTTCGAGAGCGTTCTCTCCATGATAAAGGTCTCTCGGTAAGGTGAATCTGTTCATTTCTCGTATTTTTTTGGTTGTTGTTTTGTTGGTTTGGTTTCTGGTGGTTGAAAATCCTTTATTTTCCGTAGTAGGCTTGCTTGTAAATCTCGACGATTTCCTTCACCAACGGGTATTTCGGGTTGGCGCCGGTGCATTGGTCGTCGTGGGCTTTCTCGGCGAGGGCTTCCACATTGGCCATAAACGCCTTCTCGTCGATGCCGGCTTCCTTCACGCTGAGCGGCATGTCCATATCTTTCATCAATTGGCGGATGGCGGCGATGAAGTTGTCGATGCTTTCTTCGTCGTTCTTGCCACCGAAACCGAGGAATCGGGCTGCCTTGGCCAATTTCTCGTCGGCCATAAAGCGTTCATATTTCGGGAACGGCACGAATTTGTTGGGCTTCAGTGAGTTGTATTTTACGACGTAGGGCAACAGAATGGCGTTGGCGCGTCCGTGCGGAATGTGGTAGTCGCCGCCCAACTTGTGGGCCATACTGTGGTTGAGGCCGAGGAAGGCGTTGGTGAAGGCCATACCGGCAATGCACGAGGCGTTGTGCATCTTTTCGCGGGCTTTCAGGTCGAACTGGCCGTTCTCGTAACAGCGCTTCAAGTAGCCAAACACGAGGTCCATGGCTTGCAGGGCGAGGCCGTCGGTGTAGTCGTTGGCCATATTCGAGATGTAGGCTTCAATGGCGTGGGTCAAAACGTCCATACCCGTGTCGGCGGTGGCGCGTTTGGGCAACGAAACCACAAACTGCGGGTCGATGATGGCCACGTTGGGCGTAACGGCATAGTCGGCCAAAGGATACTTGATGCCTTTCTTCTTGTCGGTGATGACGGTGAAGGCGGTCACTTCGCTTCCCGTACCCGAAGTGGTCGGGATGGCCACCATCTTGCATTGCTTCAGGTTGGGGAACTTTACCACGCGCTTGCGAATGTCCATGAACTTTTGGCGCAGGCCGTCAAACGAGGTCTCGGGATGCTCGTAGAACAGCCACATGCACTTGGCCGCGTCCATGGCCGAACCGCCGCCCAAGGCGATGATGACGTCTGGCTGGAACGAGCGCATCTCGGCCACACCCCTCATCACGGTATCGACATCCGGATCGGGTTCCACGTCGGAGAAGATCTTGTAGTGGCAGCTCTCCTCGCGCTTGTTGAGGTAATAGGTCACTTTATCGACATAGCCGAGCTGCACCATCATCGGGTCGCTCACGATGAAGGCCTTGCTGATGCCTTCCATGCTTTCGAGATATTGCACCGAACCGTATTCGAAATAGATTTTCGGCGGGATTTTGAACCATTGCATATTGACTCTTCTTTTTGCGATTTTCTTCTTGTTGATGAGATTGACGGTCGAAACGTTGGCCGTGGTGCTGTTGTGGCCGTAGGAGCCGCAGCCGAGGGTCAGCGACGGCGTGTTGGTGTTGTAGATGTCGCCGATGGCACCTTGCGACGAGGGCGAATTGGCGATGATGCGGCCCACCTTCATGGCCTTGCCGAACTTCTCGATGAGGTCGTCGTTGGTGCTGTGGATGATGGCCGTGTGGCCCAAGCCGCCCATGTCGAGCATCTTGCGGCACATCTCGAAGCCTTCAACGTGGTTGTTCACCACATAGTAGGCCAACACGGGCGAAAGTTTCTCGCGCGACAGCGGATATTCCGGACCGACGTCCTTCAGTCGGGCAATCAGTATCTTGGTGTTTTCAGGCACTTTCACGCCCGACTTGTCGGCAATCCAGTAGGCCGACTTGCCCACCACGTCAGGATTGACCGCGCCTTTCTCGATGTTGATCACGAACTTCGAGACTTTCTCTATTTCGGCCTCGTTCAGGAAGTAGCAGCTGTTCTTCTTCATGTAGCTTTCAAACAGGTTGGAAATCACCTTATCGACGATAACGGCTTGCTCCGATGCGCAAATCATGCCGTTGTCGAAGGTCTTCGACATCATCAGGTCGTTGCAGGCGCGTTTCACGTTGGCCGAGGTCTCTATATAACAAGGTGCGTTGCCGGGACCCACGCCAAGGGCGGGTTTGCCGCAACTGTAAGCCGAGCGCACCATACCCGAACCGCCCGTGGCCAAAATCAAAGACACTTTTGGATGGTTCATCAAGGCCATTGTGGCTTCTACAGAAGGATGCTCAATCCATTGGATGCAGTGCTCGGGAGCGCCGGCGGCAATGGCAGCGTCGCGCAAGGTCTTGGCGGCGGCCAACGAAGATTGTTGCGCCGAGGGATGGAAGCCGAAAATGATCGGGTTGCGGGCCTTGGTGCAAATCAGCGACTTGAACATGGTGGTGGAGGTGGGGTTGGTGACGGGAGTCACGCCAGCCACGATGCCGACAGGCTCGGCCACTTCAACATAGCCTTCCATCTCGTTGTCTTCCACGATGCCCACGGTCTTCTCGTCTTTGATGGAGTTCCAGATGTACTCCGTTGAGAAGATGTTCTTGATGATCTTGTCCTCATAAACGCCACGTTGGGTCTCTTCGTGGGCAAGTTTGGCCAACTCGCGATGGTGTTCCAAACCGGCCAAGGCCATGGCGTGCACGATTTTGTCCACTTTCTGCTGGTCGAAGTCCACGTAGGCTTTCAGGGCTTCTTCAGCATTCTGTACCAAAACGTCGATTTCTTCTTTAATCGATATATTTTTATCGATTTCAATTTCAGGTTTTACCTTTGCAGTTTTCATAGGGTTAAGTTTTAAGGAATTTATTGGCTTTTAATGTTATGATTCAGTTTTTTCGTCAATTGGTGCGAGAGCACGGCCAAAGAGGAGGGAAGGTTCTCGTTTTTGACGAGGATGCCTTTGGGCACATTGAGAAGGGTGAAGGCGAAGTTCCAGATGGCGAGGATGCCGCTGTTCACCATTTGGTCGCAAACGGTTTGGGCTTGCTCGGCGGGCACGGTGATGATGCCGATTTTGATGCCAGTGCGCTTGATGAAGCCTTCCATTTTCTCGATGGGAAGCACGAACTTGTCACCGATTTGTAGTCCATTGAGGTCTGGGTTTTTGTCGAAGCCGACCACGATGTCAAGCCCAAGATGCGCAAATTCCTTGTTTCCAAGAAGAGTGCGGCCAAGCCCGCCCACCCCGACAAGTATAGCTTCGTCCATATTGTTGAAGCCAAGGTATCCGCTCAGGTCTTTCAGGAGCGTGTCCACCTCGAAGCCAGTTCGGGGCTTGCCCAGAACGCTGCTTACGCCTGCGAGGTCTTTGCGAACCAAAACTGGATTCAAGTTCAGGGTTTGGGCAACGAGGGCAGACGACACATACTCGACGCCATCCTCCTTGAGCTTGTTGATGAAGGTCAGCATGGGCATGAACATGACGTTGACAAGCAGTCCGCGGGTGGGAACCCAGTTGTAGGCATAGCCA
>ONVP01000005.1 GCA_900321315.1 uncultured Bacteroidales bacterium | reverse complement strand
GCAGTACCAGCACTCGAGGCCGTTGCCATCAATTCCTCGCGCAAGCCCCACACCGATTGAGGCATAGCTTGCATTGATCATATTCTCCATGTGCCCTGCGGACTTTGACCATGAATGCACAACGGTTTCCGCAAGCTCTCCCTTTTGCTGTTCCAGATATAGCAATGGGATTTGGTGGATGTTCTCCCCGACATATTTGCAGTCCGTGACCGTGGTATATTTCCTCCCGTCTGGGCGGGTATGGGAGTAGACGGTGTTTGCCGCCATCTCATCCGCGCGCACCTGCGCCGCCTGCATGAGCTTGTCGTTGGCGGTTAGGGCAGCGATGCCGTTTTCCTTTCGGAGTGCGTTGGTGCGGTCCACGATGTCCTGTTTCATGGCATCTACATCGGCGGCGGGAGCTGTAACCTCCGGCTGCGGTACCGGCTTGTCAGTTTCCACCTTTGCGGGTGCTTCACCGGTGTAGGGACGATTTGTTTCGATCTGCACCGTTCCGTCCTCGGCATTCCAATAAACATTGAAGCCGACCGCCTTGCCGATGTCACGGAGCTTGAAGTAGTTGTGTCCGTTGAGGTTGTACGCTTCGATCTCAACGGGAGCACCGTTGAGGAGAATAGGCGAGGTGCAGCGCTGTGCGAAGATACCCTCAATGGCCTGTGCCGCAGGCGAACCAAGGGCAAAGCCTAACGCAAGCCCGATAAGCAAATACAAAATCTTTTTCATTGTATCACGCTCCCTTCCGATAAAACGTGGTGGTCACGCTGGCAGTCATACGGCGAGTGTCGGGATCATAAATGCACCGCTCAAACTCGTAAATGCCAAGCTGCTCAGCCTGTTCAGCTACTTCTGCAGGAAGGTCAATGGTGATGTCCATTTTTACTCTGATCTCATCGTCCTTCCTCTTTGGTCTGAATTGCTGTATCAATCTGATACTTCCTTTATGATTTTATTCTCCGGAGTGGTTTGAGCATAATACAGAAGTAATGACTTGTCAAAGGTTTATTTTAAATGCTTACGCCGCTAAAAAAAGTTGCACAAAAATTGTGCGTGGTAAGGAAAAAGGTTGTAATTTTGCAGCCGAAATGATGCTTCCGTAGCTCAGTTGGTAGAGCACCTGACTCTTAATCAGGGTGTCCAGGGTTCGACCCCCTGCGGGAGTACGAAGAAAGCTCTTGTAACACACGTTGCGAGGGCTTTTTTGTATTTTTGCGCCTACATACCCCCACTCGCCGTGGCAAAGTTTTCAGAATGCGCTACTCCAGAACCAATGCTTCGAATCCCGCCGTTGCAAAGACTTCCAACTCACCCTGCTCATTGGCGAAGATGTAATACGCTTCCACGCCTTCCATGCGTTCGATGAGCGGCAGCGATCGTTCCAGTCCCATCACCATGCAGACGGAGGCGAGAGCGTCGGCCCAGACGGAGCTTTCGGCCAATACGGTGACACTTAGCACGTTATGTTCCACGGGATGGCCTGTCTTTGGGTCGATGCAATGTGAATAGCGGCGTCCGTTGCGTTCCACGTATTTTCGGGTGCTGCCGGAGGTGACCAAACCCTTGTCGCGCAAGGCCACACGGGTTTGCACGACGCGCTCCGAGTCCCAGTTGTCGGCTGGCTTCTCTATGCCCACAATCCAGGGTTTGCCGTCGGGCTTGCCGCCACGCGCCATGATTTCGCCACCCGTATCAACGAGGTAGTTTTTGATGCCTTTGCCGTCCAAAAAAGCCGCAATCAGGTCGGAAGTGTAGCCTTGGGCTATGGCGTTGAAATCCAGCGTGATATTAGGATTCTCCTTGGCGACTTTCCCGCCCTCGATGCGGATGTTTCGATAATTGACCAAGGCTCTCAAGCTGTCGATGAGTTGGGGAGTGAGGCTGTCGCCTGTCTTGTAGCTGAAGCCCCAAGCGGCCACGATGGGCGAGATGGTCGGGTCGAAATAGCCGTCGGAGAGTCGGGCGGCCTCTTGCGCGATGTTGAAGTTATCGATGAAGATGCGGTCGAGCGCAACCTTCTCATTCCGATTGACTTTCGAGATGACGGAACTGTCCATCCAAAGGTTGACCGACATGTCGACGGCATGGAAAATCGAGTCGATTTCGCGCTGGAAATTGCGGCCTTCCTCGTCAAAATAAGTGATGGCATAATAAGAGCCTTGCGCCATGCCTTGCAGGACGGTTTTCTCGGGCTGTTTCCCACACGACGCAAACAGCACCAAACTTATCACTATAAAAACATGCCTTTTCATAAAGTTCAATTTTTGCTTCCTAACCTCATGCTTCAATGCCGCCTACCTAAAAACTAACCGTTGTTGTCCATTTCCAAGCAAAATTGTCCCAAACCTTGTCGAAGGCGTAGGCTCCATAGCGGTAGAACACACCTGCGCCCATTTTGGTGAACGGCGTGGCCAGCAGCCCATTGACGACAAACCCGCTCTCGAAGTAGCCTTTTTCCATCGTCTTGAAGTTCTTGTCGGGAAAGATTTCGGCGTGGCGCATGCCGCCCAAGCCTATGTTGGTAGCCAAGGTCAGCTCGGGCCTGAACCACGGCGAGTTGGTCTTCCACAGCATTCCGCCGAAGTTGTGGCTCAGATACACGGCCACGAAGCGGTCGCAGAAGAACTCGTCGAAGCGCATGGTGCTGAAGCTGCCGGGTGAGTAGAGGCCGAAATCCTGGTAGGTGCCGAGGATGTCGAAGGTTTCCATCACGGGGCATCCTGCCGAGGCATAGCCCGCCTGAAGCACGATTTTGGCGACACCCATGTAGGGCGTGTAGATGTATTGCGTGGCTTGCAGCTTGACGCGGTCAAACTCATATTGGCTGCCCATGATGTTGGGGAAAGAGTGCATGTAGGAAATCCAGACGATGGGATAAAGCGTGCCAAGCGACTGAATGCCATCGGGTTTGCTCAGAAATTTCTCCTTGTAGGCGAACCGCAGTTTCAACTCGGCGGTGGCAAACAGGGCTTGCGTGAGCGAGTCGGAGGGATGGAGGGAAAACTGCTCAAGGTAGCGCTTGTGGCTCATCCCGACGGCGACGAAGCCTTTGAAATGCCGGGCGAAACGCGACGCGAACTGAAGCTCGGAGCGGTTGCGGCGGACATGGAGATTCTCATAGAAAGAGTATTTGTAGTTGTCCTCCGACAGCATCCCCACGCCATCGCCCATGCTGCCGAACTCGCCAAGTGCATCGGAAGCGTTGTCTATGCGCAAGTCGATTTGCATCTGGCGGCGCGGGTTGAGGCGCAAACTGACACCCGCGCCGTAGTCGAGATAGTTGGACTGAGGCCAATAGCCGACGAAACCGTTGAGGCGGATGCGACGCGAGAAACGGTTGTTGGTTGATAGCCCGAGGCCAAAGCCCCAGCCGCGACTGAATGAATATTTGACGATTTGGTCCAAGTTGAGGTTGAGTGGACCTAACGGAAAGGCCGACTCGTTCATCAGCTTGTCGGTGAAACCCAACACGCGGTCGAGGAGGTCGCTACCTCCAGTGAGCGAATCGACGAAGATGTATGTGGCTCTTATTCTTTCGGTGAGCGAATCAATGCGGTGGGCGTTCCAAAAGGTTTCGTCGCGATAGCCCGCCTCGGGGTGCACATTGATTTCGATGTCGGAGAACTGCCGCTTGCTGAGTTCTGGGTTGATTTCGATGTCGGTGAGGTAGCTCTTCCCGATGGCGACCATCGTCAAAGTGTTGCCGTCCAACCCGATAGCAAGCCCAGGAAACTTGATGTTGGTGTTCAATTGTATAGGAAACCATTGTCCCCCAACTTTTTGGTAAAGCTGTTGGATGCTGGCCTTCATTCCTGCGTTTTGCTCGTTGGGTTCGGCTTTCACGCTCTGCAAGGCCCAACCGTCGCTGTTGACGGTCAGCGTGCCGCGCAAGCCGTTGAAAGTGCTGCCGCGCATCGGGTGGAACGAGATCACATAGAGCGAGTCGCCATGCCCGATGGGGCTGACGCTCTCCAAGGTGAAGAAATAGTGCCGCTTGCTGCCTCGGCTGATGGGGTTGACATAGTCCTTGCCCACAACGTGGATGTTCTCGTCGTAGAAGCTGATGCTCTGCATGCTGTTCACCAAATAAACGAAGACTGGGTCTTTCATGCCAGCCACCTTCGTGCCAAGCACGTTTTGCAGCTTGCGGTCGGGCGACTTGAAAAGCACCTCCGAGGCGGTTTCCATCACCATCAAGTCGCTTTTTTCAAGAATGCTGTCGAACCTTCTAAGCTCCACACCGTCGCTGCTTTCCAATATCGCGTTGTCCCATTCGGTGCTGTCGACGGTGAAGACCATTTGGTCGTAGATTTTGTAGCTGTAAGAATCCAGCGAGTTGGGGTTGTTGTCCTTGCGGTGCGCCATCACACTGTCGATGATGCGGTGTGCCGGATTCTCGCCTGCCTCCACGGTCACTTCGCCCAATTCGATGGTGATGGGTGTGAGCATGATGTTGAGTTTGTTTGTGTCTGTTTGTAATTCAATGTTTTTTGTCGAGTAGCCGATGCATGAAAACGAGATTTTCCGAATGGGTTCCGAAGCCGTGATTTCATATTTCCCGTCGATGTCGCTCATGCCGCCCGTTGTGCCGTCGTTGACGACTACGTTGACAAAGGCCAAAGGCTGGCGGTTGCGCTCGTCGGTGATGCGTCCGCCTATGCTTTGGCTTTGTGCCAAAAGCGAACTTGTGCAAAGGCAAAGGAGAAGCAACAGAAAACCGATGCTTTTTAGTGGCTTCATTTCTGTGTTTCAATTAGATATATAATCTCATTGTCGCGTTTCATCATGTATTGCTCGCGAGCCACGCGCTCCATCGTGGCGGTGTCGTTTTGCAGTTGTTCCAAAAATGCCTTCCCTTCCGAAATCTCGTTTTCGTAAAACCTGATTTGCTCCTTTTGGTCTTTCAGGGTCTTGTGCATCCTGATTTGGTCGAACAAGTTGAATTGGTCAACAAAAAGGATGATGACCAAGAAAATGACGATGGTGTAAAAGTATCTGTTGTTGAGCTTGCTGAGGAATTTCCTGAATGTCATGGCAAATTATTTTTCAGATTGCAAAATTAGTATTTTTCTTAATTTTGCGGTCGGAAATCAACTAAAATCTCATAAAATGAAAAAAGCCATCGCAACAACAAAGGCTCCGGGCGCCATCGGGCCTTACAGTCAGGCTGTTGAAGCCAACGGATTCGTCTTCATCTCGGGCCAGTTGCCCATCAATCCTGCCACGGGCGAAATGCCAGAAGGCGTTTCGGAACAGACCGAACAGAGCATGAAAAACCTCGAAGCCATCCTCAACGAGGCAGGCTGCACCTTCGACAATGTGGTGAAATCCACTTGCTATCTCGCTGATATGAGCTACTTTGGCGAAATGAACGCGGTCTATGCCAAGTATTTCACCGGCGAATGCCCCGCCCGCGCCGCCTTCGCCGTGAAGGAACTGCCAAAGCAGGCTCTCGTCGAAATCGAAATGATTGCCGCGAAATGAAAATCGTTTTTCTGGAGCCGCTCGGGCTGGAAGTCAGCCAAATCGAGGCGGCCTGCGAAGGCCTGAAAAAGTCTGGCCATGAAGTCGTCATTTGCCCTGACCGCAACGAAAATCTTGATGAATTGATTCGTCGCGCCGAAGGTGCGGAAGTCGTCATCGAGAGCAACATCCCGCTGCGCAAGGACTTCCTCGATGCCTGCCCCAAGCTGAAAATGCTTTCCATCGCCTTCACCGGCTTGGACCATATCGACATGGAGGAATGCCAAAGGCGCGGCATCGTCGTGAAAAACGCGGCAGGCTACAGCACCCAAGCCGTTGCCGAACTCACCCTCGCCCTGATGATTGACCTCTATCGAAAAGTGATTGAAAACGATACGATTACGCGCCAATGCAACCGCAAGGGCATCATGCCCGGACGCGAAATCGGAGGCAAGACCATCGGCATCATAGGCATGGGCAGCATCGGGCAACGTGTGGCGAAATTGGCCAATGCCTTTGGCTGCAAGGTGCTGGCTTGGAACCGCAGCCCGAAACAAGTCGAGGGTGTGACCTTCACCGACAAGGAAACTTTGCTGAAAGAGTCCGACATCGTAACGCTGCACATCGCTCTCAATGCCGACACCCGCGACTTCATCACCGCGAAGGACTTCGCCTTGATGAAGCCGAGTTCCTTATTAATTAATACCGCTCGTGGTCCCGTTGTGAACGAAACGGCCTTGGCCGAGGCTCTGAAACAAGGCCAAATCGCTGGTGCCGCCACCGATGTCTATGGTACGGAACCGCCACTGAATCCTGAAAATCAGCTCTTTGGCGCACCCAATCTCATCATGCTGCCGCACATCGGTTTCGCCACCGAAGAGGCGTTTGTCTTGAGGCTGGGGATTGTGGTGGATAACGTGAAAAAATTCGTGGGTTAACCCTGTAGGGACGCATTCGATGCGTCCCTACAATATTAATCAATCTTCGGCCTGTAAATCATGTCCGCCGTGACGAAAGCCTCCTTGAATTTCGGCTTGATGCGGCGCAGGCACTTCTCAGCCTCCACGCGGTTGCGGAAATTGCCGGCGCGCAGGCGGAAATATGGCTCAGCGTAGGTGAGGTAAATCGGGATGTCGGGAAAGGCGTTCTGGAATTGTCGCTTTACCTGTTCGGCGTGTTGCAAGGCCTCGTTGCCGATTTCCATGAAAATATGGATGCGGTAGCCGCTGAACGAGCTGTCGATGTGGTAGAGCGACCGCTGCTTCGAAATCAGGCTCTCAATGCGGCTGTCTTGATTAACATTCAGAGAACCATGGCTTTGCGCAAAAGAAAAAGCGGTCAAAGCCAAGAATATGATCAAACAAAGATGATGTTTCATAACACGAGGTTTAGGCTGCAAAAATACAATTTTTTCGGATTTCGCGCGAAAGTTGTATCTTTGCGGCAAAATAACGCACAATGAACAGCAACCTCGACGCGAATGCCTCCCACCTCAGCAAGGCCGAGAAAGACCTCGAAAACGCCCTGCGACCTGATATGTTTGAAAGCTTTTCGGGACAGAAGCAGGTGGTCGATAACCTGCGCGTTTTCGTGCAAGCCGCAGCGCAGCGCGGCGAAGCCCTCGACCATACCTTGCTGCACGGCCCTCCGGGCTTGGGCAAGACCACGCTTTCGCACATCATCGCGCACGAACTCGGCGTGGGCATGAAGATGACCTCCGGCCCTGTCCTCGACAAGCCGGGCAACCTCGCGGGATTGCTCACCAGCCTTGAACCCAACGACGTGCTGTTCATTGACGAGATTCACCGCTTGAGTGCCGTGGTGGAAGAGTACCTTTACTCCGCCATGGAGGACTTCCGCATCGACATTATGCTCGAGACGGGTCCCAGCGCGCGCAGCATACAAATCACGCTGAATCCCTTCACTTTGATTGGCGCCACCACTCGCAGCGGCTTGCTGACGGCGCCGTTGCGCTCGCGCTTTGGCATTAATTTAAGGTTGGAATATTACGATGCCAAAACCCTCGCCAAGATCGTGAAACGCTCGGCAGGCATTCTCCGAGTGCCCATCGACGACACGGCGGCCTTCGAAATTGCGCGCCGCAGCCGTGGCACACCGCGTATTGCCAACCTATTGTTGCGCCGCGTCCGCGACTTCGCCCAAATCCAAGGCGACGGCACCATCACCTTAGACATCGCTAAAATTGGTCTGAAAGCCCTCAACGTGGACGAACACGGCCTCGACGACATGGACAACAAGATCCTCTCGACCATCATCGACAAGTTCAAGGGCGGTCCCGTCGGCGTGAACACCATCGCCACGGCGGTGGGCGAGGACCCCGGCACCATCGAGGAAGTCTGCGAGCCTTTCCTTATCCAAGAAGGCTTCATCATGCGCACGCCCCGAGGCCGCGAATGCACCGATTTGGCCTACAAGCACTTGGGGAAGACGCGGATTAAGCCAAGTGGCGAGATGAGTTTGTTTGAGTAATATTCCGGCAGATATTCCAAAAAACATTATTTTTGCAGTTTCTTTCAAAAACAGCAAAAAACACCTCAATTATATGGATTACAATTTCATCGAAATCGAGAAAAAGTGGCAGCAGTACTGGCGCGACAACAAAATCTATAAGGTCGAAATCGACCACAACAAGCCCAAGTTCTACGTCTTGGACATGTTCCCTTATCCCTCGGGCGCAGGCCTGCATGTGGGTCACCCGTTAGGCTATATCACCTCTGATATATATGCAAGATACAAAAGGCTGAAAGGCTTCAACGTGCTCCACCCGATGGGCTACGATGCCTACGGCTTGCCCGCCGAGCAATACGCCATCCAGACGGGCACCCACCCCGCCGTGACGACCGAGAAGAACATCAACCGCTACCGCGAGCAGATGGACAAAATCGGCTTCTGCTACGACTGGGACCGTGAGGTGCGTACCTGCGAGCCAAGCTACTACAAATGGACGCAATGGACTTTCATCCAGCTGTTCAACTCCTATTATTGCAACGGCTGCAAGCAAGCCCAGCCCATCGGCAAATTGGTGGCTTACTTTGAAGAATACGGCACCGTAGGCCTCAACGTGGCCGAAAGCAAGCCGATGAGCTTCACCGCCGCCGAATGGAAGGCGATGAGCGAAAAGGAACAACAAGAGGTGCTGATGAACTACCGCTTGGCCTACCAAGCCGAAGCCATGGTGAACTGGTGCCCCGAATTGGGCACGGTGCTCGCCAACGACGAGGTGGCTGACGGCCTTTCGGTGCGCGGCGGCTTCCCCGTGGTGCGCAAGTCGATGAAGCAATGGCTGCTCCGCATCACCGCCTACGCCGACAGACTGCTTGAAGGCCTTGATACGGTCGATTGGAGCGAGTCGGTGAAAGACATACAGCGCAACTGGATAGGCAAGTCGATGGGCGCTTCCGTCATCTTCAAAGTTGATGGAAAAGATATTGACCTTGAGGTGTTTACGACCCGTGCGGACACCTTGTTCGGCACGACCTTCATGGTTTTGGCTCCCGAGCATGAATTGGTGTCGGCCATCACCACCGATGAGCATCGCGCCGAGGTGGAAGAATACATCACCCGCACCAAAAACCGCAGCGAGCGTGAGCGCATGGCCGAAGTGCGCAAGGTGAGCGGCGCTTTCACGGGTGCCTACGGCATCAATCCCATCACGGGCGCCAAACTGCCCATCTGGATTGCAGATTATGTTTTGATGGGCTATGGCACCGGCGCCATCATGGCCGTGCCGGGCCACGACAGCCGCGACTTCGCCTTCGCGCGTCATTTCAGCCTTCCCATCGTCCAAGTGGTGAAGCAACCCGGCACCGAGCCGAGCGACCCCGCCACATGGGAAGAGAGCTTCGACGCCAAGGACGGCGAACTCGTCAATTCGGGCTTCCTCAACGGCCTGACCGTAAAGAAAGCCATCGAGCGCATGATTGGGGAATTAGAGAAACTCGGCGTCGGCACGGGCAAGAC
The DNA here is from genome assembly GCA_900321315.1 of uncultured Bacteroidales bacterium. Taxonomy (GTDB): domain Bacteria; phylum Bacteroidota; class Bacteroidia; order Bacteroidales; family F082; genus Limimorpha. Next base: position 19,817 of record ONVP01000005.1, on the reverse strand, counting down.
CAACTACCGCCTCCGCGATGCCATCTTCAGCCGCCAGCGCTATTGGGGCGAACCGTTCCCGATTTACTACAAGGACGGAATGCCCTACGCCATGGACGAGTCGAAACTGCCGCTGGAGTTGCCCGCCATTGATGAATACAAACCCACCGAAACGGGCGAGCCGCCTTTGGCCCGCGCCAAGAACTGGGTCACGGAGGAAGGCTATCCCATCGAAACCAACACCATGCCGGGCTTTGCCGGTTCGAGCGGCTATTATTTCCGCTACCAGGACCCGCACAACGACAAGGAATATTTCAGCCGTGAAGCCAACGACTATTGGCAGAACGTGGACCTTTATATTGGCGGCGCCGAACACGCCACCGGCCACCTGATTTACAGCCGCTTCTGGTGCAAGTTCCTCCACGACATCGGCTTGTCGTGCAAGGATGAGCCGTTCCAAAGGATGATTAATCAGGGGATGATTCAGGGTCGTTCCAATTTCGTTTACAGGATTATCGGCACTAACAAATTCGTGTCTTTCGGTCTGAAAGACAGCTACGAAGTTACGCCTATCCATGTGGACATTAATTTTGTCAAGAACGACATATTGAATATTGAACAGTTCAAGCACTGGCAGCCTGACTTCAACGACGCGGAGTTCATTTTGGAAGACGGAAAATATGTTTGCGGCACCGAAGTGGAGAAGATGTCGAAATCGAAATACAACGTCCAGAACCCCGACGACCTCGTGGAGAAATACGGCGCCGACACGCTCCGCCTCTATGAGATGTTCCTCGGCCCCTTGGAGCAATCCAAACCTTGGGACACGCAAGGCATCGAGGGCACGTTCCGCTTCGTGCGCAAGCTGTGGAGGCTCTACCACAACGAGAACAACGAGCTTTGCATCAGCGACGAGCCTGCCACCGCGCCCGAACTGAAGAGCCTGCACAAGCTCATCAAGAAGGAGGAGGAGGGCGTCGAGAGCATCTCGTTCAACACGGTTGTTTCGGCCTTCATGATTTGCGTCAATGAGCTGTCCGAACTCAAGTGCAACAAGCGCGAAATCCTTGATCCGCTGTGCGTTATGGTTTCGCCTTACGCGCCGCATATCGCCGAGGAACTGTGGCACCTGTTGGGTCACGACACTTCGGTGGTGAACGCCACTTTCCCCGTTTACGACGAGAGCAAGACCGTGGAAAACAGCTTCAACTATCCTGTCAGCTTCAACGGCAAGATGCGTTTCAGCATGGAGCTGCCCGTCACGATGAACCAAGATGAGATACAAGCCGCCGTCCTCGCCGCCCCTGAGTCCGCCAAGTGGATCGAAGGCAAGCAGGTGCGCAAGGTGATTTATGTGCCTAAGAAGATTGTGAATATTGTGGTGGGATAAAAAATATTCGATTATCTGCTGCTAAGTCGAAATTTTTTGGACTTAACAGCAAATAATCTGCAAAAAATGCTCGATAACCTGCTGCTAAGTCATTTTTTGAAGGGCTTAACATCAGTTTATCGTGTTTCTTTGAACAAATCGTCCATTTTCACTTCGGATTGGATGTTGTTCCAATAGGCATTGTGGGTCACGCCATAAGTAGTAATCATCGTGGTATGGATGGCTTTGCGTGTCTTGCTGACTTGCTGGAACACGGATTTCCGTCTTCTGAGGTTTTTATCTTCTTGGTTATCAATCGTGTATGTGTCATCAGAGAACTTCATTTCACACAGATTGATGACACCGTCGTTGCGGTCGATGAGCAGGTCGATTTGTGCGCCGTCGTGTTCTTTGGTGGCTTCGGTGTGCCACGATTGTGCCGTGCTGACCACCCCACCAATGCCCAATGCCTCCTTGATTTGCGGCAAATGCCATAGGCAAACCCGCTCGAAGGCCAAGCCAGCCCAAGAGGAATGCAGTTGCGAAGACAAGTTGCTGGTCCAGAAGCGGTTGTCTTTCTTCGTGTTGCTCGTGAGGTAGCGGAAATAAAACAGCGTGAAGTTGTCCATCAGTTGGTAAATTGCGTCGCGTTGCTTCTTTCCGAGGATTTGGTATTTTCTGATGAAGTTGCATTGCTCCAGTTCCTCCAAGGTGCGGATGAAGACGGCGTTGTCGTCAAGGCCAGTGTTATCAAGGAGTTCCTTGCGTGTCAAGCCTACCTTTTTGGTCGCCAAAGCGGTGACGATACTGATGTAGGGTGCAGGTTTTTTGAACAGCGAGGCGTACAGTGCCTCAAACTCGTTGGCGAGGCGGCTGTCATCGGCGAAAAATAGGCGGTCGATGTTTTGGGAAAGACTTTCGCCGCGTCGCAAGAGGCTCCAATAATAAGGAATGCCGCCCAATATCATGTAGGCTTCGGTGAGGTCTTTGCGCGTCATGCTGATTTGCAGCGATTGGGCGTATTGTTCACATTCGCTGAGGCAGAAAGGCCGCAGGTAGATTTGGTTGGTCAGGCGGTTGTGCAGCCCGCCGTGGTCGCGGATGATTTTCTTGATGATCCACGAGGTGGCACTGCCGCAAACGATGAGTACAATGTCGTTGCGCATGTTGGCCCAGCCGTTCCAAAAATGTTCCAAGGCACTGATAAACTGTGATTTGGGTGTGTCCATCCAAGGAAGTTCATCCAAAAAGACTACTTTTTTCTTGTCGGTCGATTGTTCCAGAACTGCTTCAAGGAGGTGGAAAGCCTCAAACCATGTGCGGGGCATCTTGCAGCGTTTCAGTCCGGCCTTGCGCAGCGACTCGCGAAACTCGGTCAGTTGCTCTTTTTTCGGGGCATTGGCCACGCCCGTGTGGTAGAAAGCGAAGTGGTTTTCAAAAGTCTCTTTGATGAGGTAGGTCTTGCCCACGCGCCGCCGCCCGTAAACAGCGCAAAATTGCGACTCGTCCTTGTCAAGCAGTCCGAGCAGTTCCTCTCTTTCCTTGTTGCGTCCAATCAGCATGATGATGTCGTTTTTCGTTCAATGCTGCAAAGAAACGAAATTATTTCGGATTATCTGCTGCTAAGTCGATTTTTTTTTGACTTAACAGCAGATAATCTATAAAAAATGATTGATAATATGATGCTAAGTCGTTTTTTGAAGGACTTAACAGCAGGTTATCATACTATTTTTCGTGATTTGTATGGATAGGTGTGCATTGGTTACTCAAAAATGTGTTATTTTTGCCCCGTAATCATAAGTCAAATGTTCTTCCAACCGCGCATAGGACAACATTATCAAGAGGGGTTCAAGGGCTACCGAACCCTCGTCTTGGGCGTGAAGCACCATTGTACGCACAAGCGATGCCCACACTACGACGATTGTGTAATACACAGGAATTGTGCGAGTTATAACGAGGTTTGTCCAGTCTATGGCGACCGCCACGACTTGCGCCTCTCGCAAAGCAATCAAATTGAAATCGACGCTTTTTTGGAGGTACACGACCGCTATCCGACTTATTCCTACTTCACCAAATTGATGTTGGGTAAGACCGACGACTGCACCGAGGTCGAAAAAACAGCATTTTGGGAGCAGGTGGCCTTCGCCAACTATTTGCAGTATTTCTGTCCATCGCCGCAAGTACCTGAATACAAAGAAGATGGTTTGGCTTATCGCGCCGAGGATTGGAGGGCTTTCCAAGAATTGTTGGAAGCCGTGCAACCGGAAGTGCTTTTGGTTTGGAATGTAGCCTTGAAAACGTTGTTGGACAAGAAAATTGTTGAAGGCGAAATCAAAGGTTTGACCCATTTCGACGATTTCCGTTCCGAAACCTTGACTATCAACCGCTATTTGTATAAGGTGCAGCCAAAGAAGACGCCGAATGAGTCGTTTGCCGACTTTCGTCAGGCATTTTGCCCCGAATGGGATGAGGCCGCCGCTGCCCGACTTATGCTCAATGCCATGCAGAAGGCACGTTTCCGGCATTTTGTGCCACACATGGAGCTTTCGGCGGAAATGGCAGAAGTCGCCCGTCCCAACATTTGGGACGAGGCACTGATGCGTCATCTCATCGGGAAAGTGCAAGCGGCAGCGGGTGTGAACGACATTGTAACTGCTTTTGAATCAGAGATAAAGGAAAGCGTTTCTTCTCACCGTTGCGCTTCGTCGGTCCCTTTGGGTTTTGTGGCGACCAAAGCCTTCGACGCGGATGGGCATTGTGCGGAATTGTCGTGGTTCGACCTCGGGAAAACGGTTTCCATCGATGATGTGGATACGGTGCTGCTCTTCCTCGACCAAGCCAACGACATGTTCAGAAACCGTCTTAAGGTTTTGATTGACAAAAGGTTGAAACAAATTCTTGTCTTGGTGAGGATAGAGGATGCCGGCAAGCTTCTGGCCGATGTGGCAGTTAGTCCTTGTTTGGCTTCCATCACGGAAAAGGAGCAAGGCTTGTTGCTACGTTTCGAAAGCGACGCTGGCGAGAGGGTCGCGCTCGAACATGGCGGAAAGCGGCTGCATCTCAGGCGCGGCAACCTTGTGCGGGGCATGTCGCTCCGGCCTTTCGATTATCTTTCGCAGCGAATGTCGAGGTCTGAGCTGAACGATTTGGTTTACAGCGTTTTCCATGAACAAAACATTGCGATTCCGACGACACGCGGCGAGCGCGATTTGGTGGAATTGCTGGAAGGGTTGTTGGCAAAGAATTACATTTGCTGGCAAGGCAAACGCCTGAAGGCTGTGCGGGGCAAGGCGGGGCAACTGCTCCACAGGGGTTTGTATGAAGCGGGGCTTTCGTGGACCCAGTTGGAGGGCTTGTTTGCCGACGACAACATGGCCAAAAACGCCAACAGGAAGAAAATCGCCAAACTCCTCGAAAACCCCTCAGCGGCGGCGGCTCGATATTACAGGGAGTTGTTTGGCTTGTAGTGTCCAAAAAAAAGTGAGATTTTTGTCATTTTAGCCATTTCAAAAAGTGAGATTTTTGACATTTTGGCCGTTTCAAAAAGTGAGATTTTTGACAAAAAGCTCATTTCTTCCGTTCTACATGACGATGTTTTTGTAAACGCTTTTACGATTCCTTACGACAAAAAAACCTTTGTTTCCAACGGTTCGCCCCTGCTTTTTTCTTCCGTAAAAAAGCGGGAGGGAAACTTGTGTACTTTTGCGGCAAACCTAACAAATCTAAAACCCATGACGATGAAAAAACTCACAAGAATCCTGGTGGCGATAGCGCTTTTGTTCAGCGTGTGCGCCTGCGATGTCGATCCTATCGACAAGAAAATCATAGAGGCGGCCAATTGCATTTTTGATGACGACTATGAACGGGCATTGAAGATTAACGACAACTTGCTGAACAACAACTATTCACGAATGAGCCTTGAGCAAAGGTGCGACCTTGCGGTGTTGTATTATGCCATTTATGGCGAGTTGGGCACTGATGAAGTCGGCGACAAGTTTTTGGCCGTGTTCAATGAAACCATGAAAAGCCCACAAGCCGCACGGAAATATTACAAGAAAGAAATCGGCGAAGATGTCTATAGTGAATTGTTGATGACAAAAGAATTGCTGGAGCAGGGGCAAGAGATTGACAACATAAACTTCTATGACGACTTGCTCGATTGGTAAATGTTTGATAACAAAAAATATACAAAAATGAAAGACTATCAAGAAATTATCAAAGACACATTCGAGAGAATGAAGCGCAACCAAGCCATCAGTCCGCTTCTGCTGATGACCGACCAAATCACTGACGAGAAGCTTCAGCAGCACGCGAAATATGTGAGTCTCGAACCAGGAGAGAAACCCCTGTTCATGGCAGATGTGAAAATGGTAATGTGGGGAAGGGTCACGGGGCTTCTCGTGACCGACCGCAACGTGTATTACCGGTGCATGGCAATAAAGAGGTTTTTTCGTAGCTTTGCCATGCTTCTCTCGGCAAGAAACCAAGGCAAGGTGGCGTTGACCGACCTGCACGAGATTAGTCTGGGGAATTGGGTAATGGGCAGTGGCACCGATACGTCATACTTAGGACATCGTCTTTCCATTAACGACAACGTGGTTGGGACGCTGGTCTTGGGCAGGTATATGTCTTTCGACAAGAAGTTGGTGGAGAACCTCGAAACATTGTTTAAGGTTTTGGTATGATGGAAGGCGTGTACTCTTTCGAGCAGCGGCGTATAGCCTACCTGAAGACCAAGGCTGGCTGTGCCGACAAGGTGGCCGTGGTGTTGGCGACTTTGCCAGCATTGGCCGTCGTGTTCCCCCTGATTTTGGTTTCCGATATTGTAATCATTGTAAAGATCATTGCCACTGTTATCGGCATTTTCTTGTCCGGGTTTGTTTATGGAAAGATTCAAAAGCCGATATTCAAGCATTATTATGCCAAGAACTTGAAAGGCTCTTAATCCAAAACGAAGCGAGAGAAAGCTGTCCACGAAAAAAATGTCTGAACGTTGCGCGTGTACGGAAAATTTGTATTTTTGTGGCGTTGCTTTTGCGACAGACATTGAGAACGTTGAAAGACGTTTTGCTCTGAAAAGAAGAAATCTGGTAAATTTCAATCATAGAGGAGCAATCGTTCAGGCGTTCCGCCCAGCATGGGCGTGGACTGCTTTTATGATTCTTCTATACGGTTTACCAGAGCCTTTCTTTCGGAATATAAAAGTCGGGCTGCGCTCTTTTTGTGTGATTGCACAAGCGACAGGGGATGCCGAAAAACTTGGAGAGTAGGCGGGGAAAGCAAGCAACTACAGAATGAATGTGAATACAAATACCGAAGTTACATTATATGATTTCCTCAATTATGAGGTGATTGGCGTATTGATGTTGTTTCTATGCAACATCACACCCCAAACCATTTCTCCCAATTGGTTGTTTTTTGTTTACGCTTTTATTGAAGGCTTTGTGTTTTCAAAACTTGTTGAAAACTCTTTTTGGACCAAATTTACAAGAAATCCAAAGTGTATTATTAAGAATGCAAGAAAAAAGGTTTTTTGTGCAAAAAAAGATGGTTGTCTGAATAAGTATTATAAATCGTATTATCGGATTTCAAAAATAGAAACTTATAAGACTATCCAAATACTTGAAGCACAATATACTTTTGTACATAATTTGTTAATTGTTTGCATTGTTTATTATATCGTTGTAAGGTTTTCTAGAGATTATTTTAACGAGCTGTTTGTCAGTAATGAGAGTATTGGATTATGTAGTTGTTGTAAGCAATGCGTGATGAAGAATACTATTCCAAACACAATCAATTTAATGCCAATTATTGTTTCAAACATCATTTTGCTGTTTTGCTGTATCTTTAAATGGATTTCTTGTTTTGGCACATGTATAAAGAGAAAACAAGAAAAAGAAGAGAAAGAACAAAGCCGTTTATTGATAAAAGCGATGTTTGCTTTGGTAGTTCTTGTATTTACTGTTTTAATGATTAGGGATAACAACAACCATACTTTTGATGTTTTTATTTGTGGATTATCATTCTTAATAATTCTACTGCCTTTTCTTGCCTATAATATCCAACTCAAAATATCAATATTAGTAATAGAAGGAGCACATTATCTAAAGGAATTGGAGAAAGAAGAGCATGATAACCTATGTAAAAAAGACAATTCTAATAGCAAGAATAACCAAAACCAATAACATGTAATGAATAAGTTTCATTGGTTGAATAGGATAATTATTTGTTTCATAGCTTTACTTGCGTTGTTGTCTTGTAATAATGAAAAAAGGAGTGGTCTTTGGTTGCAGACAGAAAACGGCTCCCTCGTTTATGTAAGACCCTTTTCTGACAATTGTTCCTATTCATGGCAGGGCACTACTTTTGAAAATGTGGCTCATGGCAAAGGGCAATTGTCGATTTTTGATAGCATAGGCAAAGTTTCTTCAGAACAAGTAGAAGCTTACTATGGTGCTGTAAGTAAGGATCTGGTTAAATCAACAAAAGGAGGCGGAAATCATGTAGGCTCTTTAGATGCTGAAGACAATATGTCAGGTTTCGGCGTACTGGTAGAAAATGATAATTTGTTCATTGGAAACTTTGTACAAGGGAAACCCGATGGAGAGTTAAAACAATATAAGGAGGGAAAATTGTATTATGAAGGGCATTGGAAAAATGGAAGTTTTGATGGAGAAGGTACGCTTTATAAAAAAGACGGGTCAATTAGTAGTGGCATGTGGGAGAATAATAGACTTGTTTCTTCAAGGGTGGATGTGGAATTGCCATCAGGTAGATATGTTGGTAATATAAAGGATGGTAAACCTTCATCTTATGGAGAGATGTATTACAGTAATGGCGGTAAGTATGTTGGTCAGTGGGAGGAAGGACAATGGTCGGGTGAAGGCTGTTATGTGAACTCAAGTGATAGTATCAATGGCGAATGGAAAGCCGGTAAATTGAATGGCTATGCTTCTGTGTCAACTCATGACTTTTTCTATGAAGGCGATTGGATAGACAATACTCCTGATGGTTTTGGATTTGTTGTGTTTTCAGATAGCTCGTATTATGATGGCGCATGGGAGAATGGGCATAGAAGTGGATATGGTGGGTTAATTGTATCAAATGGCGACAAGTATTTTGGCGATTTTGAAAATGACTTGTTTAATGGTTTTGGCTCTTATGAGTTTTCAAATGGTGATTATTATGAGGGAGAGTGGAAAGATGGTTTGCAGAATGGAGAAGGTAAGTACGTTAGTGAACAATATACTTATGTTGGCAATTGGGAAGAAGGATGGATGAATGGGAATGGGTTGATTCAATTCCAGAATGGCGATATTTATGAAGGAAACTTTGTGGAGAATGAGCGTTACGGCGAAGGCGTTTATCAATTTGCAAATGGCAATGTCTATGAGGGAGAGTTTGTCGATAATAGGTTTCATGGGTTGGGTAGGTTTTCTTTTAATGACGGTAGTGTATATGAAGGTGAGTTCTTTGAAGGAAAAATTGATGGAGATGGCACGTTGATATTGGTTATGGAAGATGACACGTTGGCTATTACAGCTAATTGGGACGGGAGCGACCAGTTTCCCAAGTATGCCAGTTTATTATTCTCGAATGGCGATTTGTATGAAGGCGAATTAGTTGACGGACAACCTACCAATAATGGAACTTGGACAAATGTTAAAGATGAGGAAGAAAGTGGATTTGTTAAATCAGTAAAAAACGCCAACGAGTACTATAAAGCTCATCGAGAGACAATAAACAAGGCTGTTATGATTACGAGTGCCGCTTTGGTAGTTGTGGCTGTTGTCGCAACAGGTGGGGCGGCTCTTGTTGCTGCTCCAGGAGTTGCGGGAGCACTTACGACTATCTCAACGGTTGCAACGGTAACGAGTACAGCTATAAATATTGTTGATGCAGGAGTTTCTATTGCTTCGGCAAGTATTGATGGTGATTGGGTAACGGCAGCTACAGAAGTCGGTATTAATGTTGCTTTTATTGCTGCACCAAAACTATTAAAGAAACCCGCAAGGAAATTGGGTGTTTTGTTAAGTAATACTGCAAAAACGGCTCTGAAGCCATTAAGAACCAGTATAGTAAAGATTTCCAAATCGAAAACATTCAAAAAGATTGTAACGGTAACTAAAAAGGATGGTTTTCTTCAAAAAACTGTTAGTAATGCTAGCAAGAAAGGTATAAGGGAGACATTAAAGAAACCTGTAAAGAAATTTGAATCCAAATATCTTGCGAATCTTATTAAGAAGTCTGTGCTTCAGAAGGAGGTGAACAAAATTCTTGCTAAAGGTCCGATTAAACTATCAAAAAAGGAACTTTCAGAATTGCTCAAACATCCTGAGTATTTACGTTCTTATATTGCTACATATACTGGTAATTCTAAGAATTTTCAAGAGTTTTTTATTAGATTGTCAAAAGGAAGTAAAGAACAAGTAATGGCAATATTGGATGACCCTCAAATCAAAAAACTAGTTGAAAAAAGAATTCGTGCTGGAGGTGGATACCATGAATGGCTTATGACTAAGAATTATAAAGATTTTCTTACTAACCCAAAATGGGGAGAAGATGGCCCGTATTTGTCCATGGCATTAACAAGATTGGTGCAAAGAACAAATTTGGTGTTATTTAAAACAGGAGGTGGTCATGGTATGGGAGGGTCAACTGTATTTCACAATGGATTAGCAAAAGTGATTTCCCAATGTTCTTCAAAAGAAGAACTGCTTGTAAATGTTAGAAAATACGCAAAAGAACAGTTAAAAGAAGAGTCATATAAAGAATTCGAACAAATATTAATCAAAGTATTATCATAAAAACACAAAGCTATGGATAACCAAAAGGAAACTAAAAAGAAGACCAACAGGAATCGGGTAATTGGTGGTATTAGTGCTGCGGTGTTAGGACTTGGTGCCGCAGGTGCTATTATTTTTGGAAATCAAAACCCAGATGTTGAAGGTTTTGAAGCCAACCAAATGATCGAGGACTCAATCTCTGTTGAGATTGTTGAACCTGTCGCAAGTTTTGACATTTCTAAAGCGATGGCTGTTAGTAGCATTGGTGCACTTGAAACTGCAACCAACATTGAATCTTTTAGAAGATTGATGGAGAAAAACAGACAGGAAGCTGAAAATTTGAATGAAGGGAAAATTGTTATTCCAAGGATAGTTTTGTATTACGACTACAACTCTTCGGAACTTAAAACGACATCCAAAGAATTGTTGGAAGAGTATGCAAAAGTTTTCAAAGAAACAAATGGAGAAGTTCAAATCTTGGTTGAAGGATTTGCTTGCAACATCGGGACAAATGAAGTAAATAATCAGATTTCTAAGAAAAGAGCAGAAGGTGTTCAAAATGTTCTTGAAAACAACGGCATTGCAGAACAAAGTGTTGAAACAAAGTGGTATGGGAAAACAAGAAACTCCGAGTTTGATTTTGAATCTTTGAGTCAGTATAGAAGGGTTGAAATATCTATTAAATGATTAAGGCTCAATGATTCTCACCAAACCCTGTCCCCGCTGCCAAGCCGAAATCACGCTCCTCACCCTGCCCGAGGGCGCAATGACAGACCCTGCGCCGCCCAAGGCGCGGCTGTTTGCCGTAAAGCGTTGCCCCAAATGCGGCAAACGGGTGCTGTTTTGGGTAGGTGGAAAACGAGTGGTGGGGTGAAATTGGATCTTGAAGGAAAAGAAACACTGTCTGTTTTGCGAAAAAAGTGTATCTTTGCGGTGTAAATCATGGAAAGGAGAATCAAAAATGGCTACGATAACATTGCAATATGACGCAAGAAACAAATTTGTCGAGGCTCTTATAAACCTCATCAAGGTTTCTGATAAAGTGAAAATAGTGGAAACCAAAGCGGCACAGGAAGACAAGCCTTTTGAAAAGGATGAGATTCTTGCCGAAATGGAGAAGTCGCGCGAAGAAGCCATGCAACTGGTTTCCAAAAAGAAACGTAAAACCTATACCAAGAAGCAGATCCTTGACATGATATGATTAAGTTCGACTATACCCCCACGTTTGTCAAGAACGCGAGAAAGCTGAAAAAACGTTACGGTTCCTTTAAGGATGATTTGGACAAGATGCTTTCGTCGCTTGCCGAAAATCCTGAACAGGGCGTGGCTCTCGGGGATGGTTTTCGCAAGATAAGGATGTCGATCAAGTCAAAAGTGAAAGGCAAAAGCGGCGGAGCAAGACTGATAACAATCAACTGCATGGTGTCTGAAGCCGATGGTATTGTTACACTCGTCACTATTTATGACAAAAGCGACATTGAAAACATTACTTTGAACGAGATTAAAAAAGCCTATTCGGGAAAATAAGCAAATCTTTTTCTTTTTGAAAAGAGTTGTGAAAAAAATGAGACAACTCACTCGCTAGCTCGATGACCTGCGCCAGCCAAGGCGCGGCTGTTTGTCGTAAAACGTTGCCCCAGTTGCGGCAAGAGGGTTGTCTTTTGGGTGGGCTGGAGGCCGGTGGTGAAATAGCCAAAGATCGGTTCACAAAGTTGTGGTCCACAATCTTGTGGTCCACAAAGTTGTGAACTTTTAGTATATTGTTTGTAATTATTTTGAAAATCAATAGATTATTCGCACCATTCTTTGGTAAACCAAAGCTCAAAAACGGGGTCGGTGAGCACGATTCCGTTGGGTGTTTTTTCTATCAGTTCCTTTTGCGTCAACACGGTCTTGATTCTTGAGACATTGGATTTTGAGCCTAAATCATAGGTGGATAGTACTTCTTTAGAGGTGAAGTCCGTGTGAACGCCTTTGGCTACGGCCTTCAGGAAGTTCATCTGGTAGGCAGTCAGGTTCTCGATTTGTTGCAAAAACAGCAGTGAGTTTTGGTTGAGCAGGTCTTCAATGGCCGTTTCCAAAGTAGCCTCGTCTGCCTTTTTTGTGGTGTTGAGCATGACGTTCCAGGCCAGTTGCTGCACGTATGAAGATTGGTTTTGCACCGTCGAGCAGATCTTTTCAATGAGGGCATCGGAAATGCTCATTTTCTTTTCCTCAAACTTCTGGCGGATGAAAGGAATCCAGTCTTCTGTGGGGATGGGCTGGAGAAACATGATGTCGCCAAATTGGTAAAAAGGCATCCTCTTGCTTTGGAAGAGGTTGGTGAGCAGATGCTTCTTGCTCCCAAACAGGCAATATGAGGCGTTGTTTTGCAACTGCCAGATGCCGCGCATTTTCTTTTGGACCTTCAGCGAGTCCGGAAACTCGCCAATTTGTTGGAATTCGTCAATGCACACGACAATGTGTTTGCCCATTTTGGCGGCCATGCGTTCAGGCAGTTGCAGGATTTCTTCCGGCGAGTAGTCTTTGGGCGTGATGCCAAGGGATACGGAAAGCTCGTTGTTGGGGTCGGGACCGAAGGAGAGGGTGGGTGACAAACGCACCAGGAATTCCTTGATGTTTTTCATGACGGCTTCGGCCTTGCCTGCGGTTTGCTTCATGAGCGAGGCAGCAAATTTGTTATAGAACTCGTATTCGTTGCGGCAGTCATAGATGTCCATGTAAACTGTCACAATGGATTTCGTGTCTACAAGGGTCTGCACTTTCCTTACGAGCGAGGTCTTGCCCATCCTTCGCGGAGAAATGAGTATCACGTTCTGCCCGTTTTCGAAGTCTTGCTTCAAGCGTCGGGTTTCTTTTTCGCGGTCGGTGAAGTTGTTGCCCTGAACGGCCACGCCGTAGATGAATGATTTTTTCATGATGAATTCCTATTGACGCTGCAAAGGTAATACTTTTTTCTTTGGTTCACAAAGTTGTGGTCCACATTTTTGTGGTCCACAAAGTTGTGAACCGTATTCAAGGCTTGTTTTTATTAGTGTTTCCGCATCTCAAATACCACCGCATGAGGCATCTCAAACGAGTTCGGAAAATCAATGCGGTAGCGACCATCGGCCTCTCTGCTTAGGGAGGCTTTTTTCTTGCTGCCTAAGACTTTGATTTTGCCCGTTTTCAAATTCATGCCTTTGCCGTCGAACCAATAAGTGTCTGGCACGGGGCTTTCCTGCTCATCCAAGAGGAAAATGGCATAGACCTTGTCGCCTTTCTGCGTGAAGCGGAACTTGCCGTAGCAGAACGGGTAAATCGGTCGTGTGGCGTAAATGGCCTCGCCGTTCACCTGCATCCACTCGCCGATTTCCTTCATGCGGAGCAATGCCGTGTCGGGCAGGTTGCCGTCGGCATCGGGACCCACGTTGAGGAGGAAATTACCGCCTTTGGCCACGATGTCGCACAAGAGATGGATGAGTTTGTTGGTGCTTTTGTATTGGTCTGTCGAGACATACGACCACGAGTTGCCCATCGACATGCAGGTTTCCCAAGGATAGGGCAGGAGCGAGTCGGGCACCTGCTGCTCAGGCGTTTGGTAGTTCTCGTATTTGCCGCCCACGGAACGGTCCACGATGATGAGGTCGGGGTTGTTTTCTCGGGCGATGTTGGCCACAGTGGGCATGTCGATGTCCTGAATGTAGCCTTGGCAACCCAACCACGGGCGGGTTTCTTCGTTTACGCTCCATTCGGGGCGTACCCAGCCGCCGTCCAACCAAAGGATGTCGATGTCGCCGTAATTGTGGGTGAGTTCGCGTATCTGTCTGTGGGTGAATTGCTTGTATTTCTCGAAACGCTTGGGATGAACGCTCGGGTCGTAGTTCACGTTGCGGTCGGGGGTGGCCCATTCGTGCGCCCAATAGTCGTCGCAGTGCCAGTCGGGTTTGGAGAAATAGAGGCCTGTCCAAAAGCCTTTTTCGCGAAAAGCATCCACCACCGCGCTGGTGATGTCGGCCTTCGGGTTCTTCGAGAACGGACAGCTCGCATCGACGGTGGAGTAGGAGGTCTCTTTCGTATTGAACATGCAGAAACCGTCGTGATGCTTCGTGGTGAAAACGACGTACTTCATTCCCGCATTTTTGGCGGCCTCGGCCCATTTCGTCGGGTCGAAATTCTTCGGGTTAAAGGTTTTGTTAAGATTTTGGTAATCAGTTTTGTATTGGTAATAATCCGCGCCGTCGCGGTTAATCCAAGGCTCGTTGCAAATGGACCACGACTCCACCACTTCCCATTGGGCATAAATACCCCAGTGCATCATAAAGCCGAATTTCAAATCTTGCCATTGGCTGATACGATGGGTGATGACGGGGTCGGTTTCGGGGAGTTGGTCGTTGGTTTGGGCGAAGGCCACCATGCAAGAAAGGCACAGAAACAAGAGCACAAACTTTTTCATCGAAAACACATTTTTACTGCTGCAAAAATAGAAAAAATGGGTCATAAATTTATTATGAATAATAAATTTGTTTACTTTTGCTCGGTAAATTGGGATAATTGTATGGACGGAAAATCACAAACACCACAAGAGGAACGGATAAAAATATTGCAATCGCTTATGCCTGAAGTATTTGATGAGGGCAAGATTGATTGGGAAAAGTTGAAAGCCACACTTGGCGAAAAGGTGAATTTCGCCAATGAGCGCTATGTGCTGAATTGGGCGGGAAAGAGCGATGCGTTCCGTGTGATGCAGCAACCTTCGTCGGCTACATTGGTGCCTTGCCGAAAGGAGTCTGTTGATTTTGACCATACCGAAAACATCTTCATTGAGGGCGAGAACATGGAGGTACTGAAAGTACTGCAAAAGAGTTATTTCGGCAAGGTGAAAATGATATACATAGATCCTCCATATAACACTGGTAATGACTCATTTATCTATCCCGACAAGTTTTCGGAGACCAAGGAGGAATACCTGCGTCGTGTGGGCGATAAGGACGAGGAAGGCTACATGACCCGCGAAGGTATGTTCCGTAAAAACAGCAAAGAAAACGGACAATACCACAGCAACTG
This sequence comes from uncultured Bacteroidales bacterium, assembly GCA_900321315.1. Taxonomy (GTDB): domain Bacteria; phylum Bacteroidota; class Bacteroidia; order Bacteroidales; family F082; genus Limimorpha. The sequence continues at coordinate 4,637 of ONVP01000005.1, read as the reverse complement.
GCTCAATATGATGATGCCGCGCCTCTATTTGGCCAAAAGCCTGCTGCGTGAAGATGGTGTGATTTTCGTTTCCATTGACGATAACGAGGTGCACAACCTTCGTTTGTTGATGAATGAGATTTTCGGAGAGGAGAATTTTGTGGCAAGTATTGTTTGGCAGAAAAGGACTTCGCCAGACGCGAGATATAATTTGGGCGCAGCCCATGATTATATATTGGTTTTTAGTAAATATTTGGAAGCGTTGAAGCCCACATTGAATAAAGTAGTATTGACTTCGGAAAGAATAAATGATTATAAGAATCCTGATGACGACCCGCGAGGTCCGTGGGCTTCTGTTCATATAACAGGACAGACGGGTCATGCTACATCTTCTCAATTCTATATGATTACAACTCCAACTGGAACTGAATATGAGCCGCCAGTTGGAAGATGCTGGGCATTGGCGGAACAAACTTTTAAGGATTTGTGCAATGACAATAGGATTTGGTTTGGTGCAGATGGCAATTCTCGTCCAAGAAAGAAAGTTTTTTTGTCAGAAGTTGATGGCGTAAATTCATGGACTTGGTGGACCAATACGGAAGTTGGGCATAATCAAGAAGCATCGAAAGAAATAAAAGATCTTTTAGGGTCGGCAGATATTTTTACAAATCCTAAACCGACTCGTTTATTGAAGCAAATGCTAACGATTGCTACCCAGAAAGACGATGTTATTTTTGATTTTTTCGCTGGTAGCTGCACAACAGCTCACGCCGTAATGCAGTTGAATAAAGAAGACGGAGGTCATAGAAAGTACATTTGTGTGCAGATGCCCGAGTTGTGCGACGAAACAAGCGAGGCGTACAAGGCTGGATATAGCACCATTGCGGAAATCGGTAAGGAAAGGATACGGAGAGCAAGTGCGAAGATTCGTGCTGAAGTGGAAGCCGAACAAGCTAAACAGAAAGAACAACTCCAGTTTGAGGAGCAACCTATTGAAATGCCAGATTTGGGCTTCAAGGTGTTCAAATTGTCGGAAAGCAACTTCAAGCAATGGCGCGAGATAAAAGGTTCCAACAAAGAAGAATGGAAACAGCAGATGGTGGACTTCATCAATCCCGTAGCCGAAAATGCCACCACCGACAATATGGTGTATGAGTTGTTGCTAAAGAGTGGCAAGAGCCTAAACAGCACCATTGAACACCGTGATGGTTTCTACGCTATCAACGGCAAGGAACTGATACTGATGCTCGAATCCGCCACGCAAGAAACGGTGGATGCCATCCTTGCCGAGCATCCGCAAAAAGTAATCGCCTTGGATAATTTATTCGAAGGCAACGACCAATTGAAAACCAACACAGCACTTCAGATGAGAGATGCTGGAGTGGAGTTTAGGACGATATAAATGGAGGTCTTTATGAACTTACAAGAAATATATACCAAGTTAAAACTGACGGAAGATGATAGCCTTATTCGGGTTTCCGAAAATAAAGAATGGCAGAAAAAGGTTGCTCTTCCCAGTCGCATTTACCGCTTGCTGGAAAAGAACGAGTTGCTCAAGACATTGGATGCGTTTTTTTGTTTTGACAATAAGCCGCTTATCTTGTTCTTCAATCTTGAAGATGGCAATAAGAAACAAGAGCTTCACAAGGCAATTTGGAATTTCAACGAATCGCCAATAGCCATTATTGTTGAGAATAACGCTGTCGAAATCTTCAATGGTTTTTCTATTGACGAGAACACGAAATTGCTCCATTCAATAGGTGGTGTTGAGAAATTGGATGATTTCACCTATTTTGAACTGGTTACTGGAAAGACATGGGAAAAATATCAGGATGACCTCAGCCATAAAAATAGGGTTGATTATAAATTGTTGGATAATATTGAAGATGCGCAAGGTTTGATGATGAAACTGGGGCTATCACAAACTTTGGTTAATGCGCTGATCGGCAAGATTATTTTCTATCGCTATTTGATAGACCGCAAGGTAAGGCTGAATTATCAAGGCAAAGAGAGATGGGATAATGTGGACTTGTGCCAATGCTTGGCTAACAAAGATAGCTTTTTAGCCTTTGTTCAGTATTTGGAAAAGAAGTTCAATGGTGATATGTTTCGGATCGCTATTGAGGACTATCAACTAATCAGTCAAGATGCGCTAAATATACTCATCAGGTTATTGGAGAGTGAAGATCTTTCAACTAATCAACGGTCTTTGTTTGACCTATATGATTTCTCTATCCTTCCGATAGAGTTCATAAGTAACATGTATGAAAAGTTTATCGGGGTTGACAAACAGGATAAAGAAAGTGCATATTACACTCCAACATTCTTGGTGGATTATATCGTGGCTGAAACTGTTGAAAAGCACTTGAATTCCGATGATAATAACTATAATTGTCGGATTTTGGACCCTTCTTGCGGCTCAGGCATTTTCTTGGTTGAGTCTTTGCGTAGAATCATAGAAAAATACATGAAGGTCAAGGATATAGAAAATATCAATACCGATTTATCCAGACAAGAAGTAAAAGATTTGGTTTATGACAATATTTTTGGCATAGACAAAGACTATGATGCTGTGCAAGTTGCTATATTCTCTGTTTATCTTACATTACTCGATTATCAAGAACCAGCAGACATCGAAAAATTCAAGTTTCCAAATTTGTACGGAAAGAATCTGATATGTAGCGACACTTTTGATGTTGACAATCTGGAATTAAAGGAACTGGAAGAAAAGATTGAACAGCTTCAATCTGCTATTGCCGCTGAAAGCCAGAGCGCCGCTGACGCAGAAAAATGGATCGCCTTGATGAAAGAGTGCGTCAATCCCACGGAACTCACCGCCGAACTCTCGGCCGCTCTCATTGCCAGCCAGCACGGACTGACCAAACATGTCAAGAACGATAGCGCTGCATATCTGAAATCTTGGCTGGGATCTCTCCAGCAGAGCCCGGAATTCCTGAAGACAGTACTTGCTGACGTAAAGCATTGTACAAGCCTGATCAATCAGAGGCTTGATGCGATTCAGATGGAATTGGACAAGGGTGAGAAAGCGGACTACTCACAGTTCAAGCCAGTTCATGCCACAGGTGTATCGCAGGCAGCTGAGGTTTATGCCGCAAAAGATGCTCAGGAGGATGAAAATCAGTCCTTCCACAGGTCGAGATAGATTTATGATATTTCTTTATCAGAGTTGGCCCCTTCACAGGGGCCTTTTCTGTTAGTACGGGCACATCTTCAGTATTGGGTCGTCATCATCCCGTTCTGTCATCCCGTCAGGGTCTGTCCTGTAGTAGGCTTTCACCACAGCCTTGTCAGAATAGACTCGGCCGATGATGTCATAGGCTGCGAGCAGAAGCTCTTCACACGAGACAGACTTCTCGAAGCCGTCTTCCTCCAACTCCCCCGCTACGGTGAGGTTGTCTTGTTTGATAGAGATTGTCATAAGTCAGTGCTATTTGACAATTTAACGTTGGTCAAATGCAAATATGACAATTCCCGTTTGTCCATTATTACAACTAATTATGAGGCTTACTGGAGAAAAAGTGTTAAATTTGCTTTTCAAGAGATTCCAATAATTTACATTATCGAGACTATGACGCCAGAAGAAAAAGCTCGCGTACTCATAGACCAGATGTTTGTTGACGCTGGTTGGAAGGTGGTTTCCCGCGATGACTATTCTGCGAATCTATCGGCTGCCGCCATTGAGGAAGGTATTCTGGAGGGTGGCAAGGAAGCTGATTATCTTCTGTTTATCAACGGGAAAGCCGTAGGTGTACTTGAGGCAAAAAAAGCCTCGGTAGATGTCTCATCTGAAAAAGTCATTTCGCAGGCTGAGGGATATACCCACAAACTGACCAAGTACTATCAGTTCTATGCGAATCCTCTGCCTATCGTTTATGTTTCCAATGGCCAGGTTACTCTATTTAGGGCTAAAGATGGCAGCTATATCCCTGTCGGCAGCATCCATACACCAAAGGAGATATGCAAGATGCTTGGAATCGAGGATGAATTTGCCGGACTTCCTACGCTGAAAAAGAAAGGACTCCGGGACTGCCAGTTTGAAGCTATTACCGAGCTGGAGAAGAGCTTCCGCGCCGGGCAGAACAGGGCTTATATGGTTCTGGCGACAGGCGCAGGTAAAACCTACACTGCCTGTATGGCCTCGTACCGTTTCCTTTCGTACACGCCCATGCGTCGCGTCCTTTTCCTGGTGGACCGCAATAACCTCGGGAAACAGGCCGAAGATGAATTCGGAAAGTTCAAGCTTACGGAAACCGGCGACGCCTTCAATTCTATCTTCACCGTCAACAGGCTCAAAAATCAGGCAATCCCAAAAGACTCCAACGTGGTCATCTCCACAATACAGAGATTGTTCTCCCTGTTAAAAGGCGAGGAAATCGAAGAAACGGATGACGATGAGAACTATGATGGCGACGAAACTCCGGCACCAGCAGTAACCCTTCCTGAGAATCCAACCCTGCCGAAAGATTTCTTTGACCTTATCATCGTTGACGAGTGTCACCGCTCCATTTATGGCTCCTGGCGCTCTGTACTGGAGTATTTCTCATCGGCACGAATAATCGGCCTTACGGCTACTCCTGCTCCGGAAACGGAAGCATTCTTCAATAACAACCGCATCATCAATTATACGCTCGACCGCT
>ONVP01000012.1 GCA_900321315.1 uncultured Bacteroidales bacterium | reverse complement strand
CGACACCTATATTAATAATAAGGAGGTGCAGGCCATCAGGTCGGAGATTTCGTCGCACGAATTCCTTTTTAGCCGTTGGGAGCAGTTCAAGACCACGAAAAAGGCCCAATTCCCTTGGGGCGGCGTGGAAATCGCCTTGCATATCGACGAAGCCAACGCCCTCATCAAGGACGTTCAAATCGCCTCGGATTGCCTTGATACTGAAATCATTGGGCAGGCCGAGCATCTGTTGAAAAATTGCAGCACAAAGGCGATTCCTGCTTTTGACGAGGGCAATGAGATTTTGCGGGATATTATCAACTTGGTTTATGGCTGACGAAATTATTCGTACCTTTGCAAGCCAGCCCCGTAGGGGCGACAGCCAATAAGCAGGCGTCGTAAGCCCCTGCCAACTATCAACTGATAACTATCAACTATCAACTGAATGAAATATTACCTCCTCCCCTTAGGCTGCCAGATGAACCTCAGCGACACGGAGCGCGTGCGCACGGTGCTCAACGGCATGGGCTTCGTGCAAACCGAAAACGAAGACGAGGCCACCATCCTCGGCATCATCGCCTGCTCGGTGCGACAAAAAGGCATCGACAAGGTGTATGGCCGCATCGAGAAATGGAACGCCATGAAGCACCGCCAAAGCGTGATTACTTTCGTGTCGGGATGCGTGCTGCCTGCCGACCGCGAGCGTTTCCTCAAGCTCTTCGACTTGGTCTTCCCGATGAACGACCTGCCCAAACTGCCCGACATGATCAGGCAATACGGCATCGTCACGCCAGCCTCACTAAGGTTCGGAGAAGAGATTGGTTTTCAGCCTGTTGTCAAGCCCATTGCGCCGCTGTTCCACAAAAACGACAAAATCAATCCCTCGGCCAACATGGACAAGTTCTGGTCGATTGTGCCGACGCAAACCTCCAATTTCGAGGCCTTCATCCCGATTCAGAACGGCTGCAACAAGTTCTGCACCTATTGCGCCGTGCCCTACACCCGTGGCCGCGAGGTTTCAAGACCATCGGAAGAGATTCTGTCCGAACTGAAAGAGTTGGTCGAAAAGGGCTACAAGAGCATCACCTTGTTGGGACAAAACGTCAATTCCTACGGCCTCGACAAGAAAGGCGAAGAGATTGACTTTGCGGAACTTCTGCGCCGCGTGGGCGAGTTCGGCAAGGCCAGCGGCAAGGAGTTTTGGGTGTATTACACCGCGCCGCATCCCCGCGACATGAAGGACGACGTGATTGAGGTGATGGCGCAATACGACTGCCTCGGCAAGCAAATCCACATCCCCATCCAAAGTGGCGACGAGAACATGCTGCAACGCATGAACCGCCACCACGACTTGGCCACCTACCGCCATATCATCCAGACCATCCGCGAAAAGCTCCCGACGGCCACCATCTTCACCGACATCATCGTGGGCTTCACGCACGAGACCGAAGAGGAGTTTGAGAACACGCGCAAGGCCATAGAGGAGTTCAAGTACAACATGGCGTTCATCGCGCAGTACAGCGTGCGCCCTGGCGCCGTGGCCTCCGAATGGGACGACGACGTGCCCAAAGAAGTGAAACGCGAGCGTTACCACCGCCTCACCGAGGAGCTGATGAAACACAGCCTTGTCTATAACCAAGGCCTCATCGGGCAAACCGTCAAGATGCTCGTGGAGAGCCACAACCGCAAAAACGGCTACCTCACCGGCCACACCGAGGGGAAGATTGTCATTCGTTTTGCTTCGAGAGACACTTCTCTTATTGGGCAATTCGTGAATGTTAAGGTGACTTCGGCTTCGCCTTTGTCTATTGAGGGGGAGTTGGTACAATGATGCACGTTGGTCGCTGACATGAGACATCCGAAATCCTACATCTTGTTTGTTTTCCTGCTGTTTGCGGCAGGGAATTCAACTTATGCGCAATCATGCCAGCCGTTTGTCGATTCTTTGAATGCTATGGTGACAAGAGACCAAGCCATCAGAATGGCACCATGGAGCGAAGAGAACTCACAAAAAATGGCCGTCATTGATTCAACCAATACGGCTCATCTGAAAGCATTGATTGCACAATATGGCTTCCCGACATGGAGTCTTGTTGGGTATGCAGCTTCGGGTCAAGCTTGGCTGATTGCCCAGCATTCAAATTCTGGTTTTCTTGGTGAATTTCTAAAATCTTATAGAAAGGCCGTAAAAGAGAACAATGCAGAAAAAAGTAAACTTGCATTGATGGAGGATCGTTACTTGACCCATGAAGGAAGACCGCAAATCTATGGAAGCCAACTCTTAAAACCCGATTCGGCATGGTATTTTTTCCCAATCATCGACCCGAATCGAGTCAATCAGCGTCGGTTATCAATGGATTTGGGGTCAATAGAAGACTATTTCAAAGCAATTTCTGGAAAAGAGTTTGATTCCATGATGATTGCACCACTCTTTACAGACTATATGATGTACTATTACCCCAACAACACCAACATGTACACTGCAATTGAGGCTTATTACCAACACAAGGATGCCTCCAATCTTCCCGAGTTTTATGTAAGCAACGGCCTTTATCCTTTCCCGAGGGATTTGGAGGTGTTGGCTGGTTGGGCGCTTGAAGGAGACACCACGGAGGCTGTTCTCTTGGCTAAGAGAATGGCGCTGTGCGGAAAACGCTTGGATGAGGAATGGCATCTGCCTGAATTGTTGATGGATACAATTCGTGCCAACTATGACGAGCTGCGAGCTGAATATGAAATGATGATAGCAAAAGATGACAACGCCATGCTTAATGCCATCACCTCGTTCGACACCTTGGTTCAGGTACTTGACAACGGCTTCTATCCGCGCTACACCATCGATGCGTGGAACAGACACATAAAGGTATTGATTACCGAAAAAGCCACGACCTTGAAAGCAAACGACTATCAAGATTTCTTCGACTGGTTGTTTGAGCAGGTCAAGGTAGGCAATTTCCATCTCTTTGATTATGCCGAATTGCACGATGAAGTCTATTGCCGATTGTTCGGGAAATCTTACTATGGGCAAAAGACTTTTGGCAAGGAAGTTCCGCTTTTCGAGGGAGAAAACGTGAATGAAAGGCGTAAGGAAATCCAGTTGCCATCGATTGAGGTGTGGGAAGGAATAAAAGGAATGAGTTGCCCCATAAAATAAGATGCTGAAGCGTTTATAAACAACATACGACGGTGCTAAGATGGCATGAGTTGGCAGATTTTGGGAAAATTTGTAATTTTGCCAAACAAAACAAAACCCAAGATGCAAATCAATAGATTCGGATATTACTGGCTGGATACATGGGTGCTGGCCAACGTGATCCAACTGGCCACACAAGATTTCTGCACCCGCAACCTCAACCACAAAAACGACCCATGTGGGCGACAGTACGACCAAATGACACAGGCGGCACGCTCTGTCCCCGCAAACATCGCGGAAGGCAACTCACGGCATTCCACCTCAAAGGAAACTGAAATGCGCCTCACTGATGTGGCAAGAGCAAGTTTGGCTGAATTGGCCAACGATTATGTGAACTGGCTCATGCGGCACGAGGAAATTCCGTGGTCGGTAAAGTCGGAAGAGCACAAAAATGTCAGCCATATCCCATTAGACCGGCCTACATACAAAGACGACGTGCAACACCTTAGCAGCATCCACATTCTAAAGCAGAAACACAAATTTGACGCATGGCTCTGTTCCAAGAACTCCATGATAGAAGCCAACTGCTTGCTTGTGCTTTGCAATCGTCTTATTATGATGCTCGGCAAACAGATTGAGAATCAACTTGAAACTTTTAGAGAAGAAGGTGGTTTTTCAGAGGCTTTATCAGCAGAAAGACTCGCCCATAGAGCAGAACAAAGCGCCCAAGCTAATGCTCCACTTTGTCCCAAATGTGGCAAGCCAATGATAAAACGCATGGCAAAAAAAGGAAAAAACGCTGGTAATGCATTTTGGAGTTGTTCAGATTATCCAGATTGTAATGGGACAAAAAGTATCTGATAATTATCAATCCTCCCTTTCGTAATAACGAAATCTCGTAATGACGTAATTACGATAAAAACCAACCATCAAAAAGTCGTACCTTTGCTTCGCGAAAACATTGAAAATGAACAAAAAAATCTCTTTCAAAACCCTAGGCTGCCGCGTCAATCTGTATGAAACCGATGCCTTGGCGTCGCGGTTCAAGGCGGCGGGATATGAAATCGCCGACGGCGACAGCGCGGCGGATGTCTTCGTCGTGAACACCTGCACCGTCACCAATACGAGCGACCAGAAATGCCGACAGGCCATCCACCAAATCAGGCGCAAGCATCCCGAGGCGCTCATTGCCGTCACGGGGTGCATGGTGAATCACAGGAAGGAGGAATTGCTGCAATCGGGCATGGCCGACTATGTCATTGACAATGAACGCAAAGCCGCTTTGTTCAACATCATCGACGAGCATTTCCGCACAGGCCACAGCGACCCCGAAGGCTACGACCGCGACCTGTTCAGCTACCAGCCCGCCTTCGACACCTTCCATACCCGCAGCCTCATCAAAATCCATGATGGCTGCAACAACTTCTGCTCCTACTGCATCATCCCGATGGTGCGCGGCAGGGCGACAAGCCGTCCCGCCGAGGACATCTATAATAATGTGCGCAAAGTCATCAGCCACGGCTTCAAGGAAGTCGTATTGACTGGCGTAAACATGGGGCGTTATCAGTATGAAGACACTAACTTTGAGCAGCTTGTGGAAAACATCTTAGACATCGACGGCGACTTCCGCGTCCGTGTCTCCTCCATCGAGCCAGACCAGTTCAGCGACAGATTTTTGAGTCTTTTCCAGCACGAAAAACTTGCACCACACATGCACATCTGCCTGCAAAGCGGGTCCGACGACACGCTGAAACGGATGAACAGGCACTACACCGCGGCCCAGTTCCGCGACATGTGCCAACGCATCAAGGCTGCGCGCCCCGACTTCAACCTTACCACCGACATCATCGTGGGCTTCCCGGACGAAACCGAAACAACCTTCAAGGAAAGCTGCGACTTCGCCCGCGAAATCGGCTTCAGCCACATCCACACGTTCAAATATTCGGTGCGCACCGGCACTAAAGCCGCCACGATGCCTAACCAAATCCCTGAAAAAGTCAAAGCGGAACGCAGCGAGGTCATGCGGCGGATTTCATTGGAGAACAAGACCAAATATTTCGAGATGATGCAAGGCCGACCACAGCGTATGCTCATCGAACGCATTGACAGCAAGGGCGTTGCGCGAGGCTATGGGGAAAACTATGTCCCTGTTTTGCTGAAGGATGCCTCCGCCGAAAAGAACACCTTTATTAATATAAGGCTCGGTGACATCGTCCATAGGGAACATGAAGACAAAATATCATTTATCGGAGAATCAACGAATTAAAAATAAAAAGAAAAAAAAACCATCTTTTTAGGTTTCAATTCAGAGAAAAGTTGTAATTTTGCAGCCCGAATCAGAAGAAAACATAAGGAATAACAGATATGGCAAACCACAAAGATGCATTAAAGAGAGTTCGTCAGAGCGAAAAGAGACGTCTGCACAACCGTTATTACGCCAAGAACATGCGCAACGAGGTCAGGAAGTTCAGAGCATTGACCGAAAAGAGCGAGGCTGAAGCCCAGTTGCCGAAGATTTATTCGATCATCGACAGAGTGGCTCGTCGTGGCATTATCCACAAGAACAAGGCCGCCAACTTGAAGTCGAAGATGACGAAACACACGGCTAAACTGGCGTAAAAGAGTTCAGTTCATAATTTTCGTGCCTCTTCTACACAATGGAAGAGGCTTTTTTGGTTGCGACAATCCAAAAAAACGCTATTTTTGCGTTCCCAAAGCCCACCAGCAACATGAGCAACGAGAGGAAATCCATCAAGGAATGGGCCGCTGACGACCGCCCCCGAGAGAAGATGATGGCCAAAGGCAAGGCCGCCCTGAGCAACGCCGAGCTGATTGCCATCCTCATTGGTTCGGGCAACGCGAGGCAGTCGGCGGTCGAGTTGTCGCGCTCCATCCTTGACAGCGTGAGCAACAACCTCGTTGAGCTTTCGGAACTGAGCCTTGGCGACTTGATGAAACACCGAGGCATTGGCGAGGCCAAGGCCATCAGCATCATGGCCGCCCTCGAACTCGGCAAGCGCCGACGCGCCGCCGAAGCCTTGGCCAACAACATCCTGAAAAACTCCCACGATGCCTACGAGCATTTCCTTAGCCTTGTAGAGGACTTCAGCCAAGAGAGGTTCTTCATCATGTATCTCAACCAAAGCAACAAGGTGCTCAAGACCGAATGTGTCAGCCACGGCGGGGTAACCAGCGTCATTGCCGACCCGAAGGTCATCTTCAAGAACGCCTTCGCCCTTGGTGCCACCGCTATCATCGTCAGCCACAACCATCCTTCCGGCAACCCGAACCCCAGCGAAACCGACCGCTTGCTTACCAAGAAACTCGTCGCTGCCGGCAAGATACTCGAAATCAACGTCATGGACCATATCATCATCGGGAAGGAGTGCTATTACAGCTTCCTTGAATCCGGCCAAATGAATTTCTAACCACCAACACATACCATGAGAATCGTAACCGTCATCGGCGCCAGGCCGCAAATCATCAAAGCTGCCGCATTGAGCCGCGCCATTGGGGCACATTATGCCGACAGAATCCAGGAAATCATTGTCCACACCGGACAGCATTACGACGAAAACATGTCGCAGGTCTTCTTCGACGAGCTGGGCATTCCCCGTCCCGACTACAACCTGCACGTCGGGTCGGCCTCGCACGGCCTACAGACCGCCCGAATGCTGGAGGGCATCGAGGAGATATTAATAAAGGAGCGTCCCGACTGGCTCGTGCTTTACGGCGACACCAACTCGACGCTTGCCGGAGCCATTGCCGCCGCCAAAATCAACGTGCCCATCGCCCACATCGAGGCGGGGCTGCGCTCATTCAAGAAAGGCATGCCTGAAGAACTCAACCGCGTCATGAGCGACCACTGTTCCACCCTGCTGTTCACCCCGACGAAAGCAGGGTTGGAAAACCTGCGGCGCGAGGGCTTCCCCATCGGCAACGAAGGCCCCTACTCTATCGACAACCCGAGAGTGTACCATTGCGGCGACATCATGTACGACAACAGCCTGTATTTCTCTACCCTCGCCGAAGAGCGCACCGACATCCTCACCCGCCTTAGCCTGAGCGAAAAGCCTTTCGCCCTGGCCACCATCCATCGCCCCAGCAACACCGACCGTCCCGAACGGCTCAACGCGATATTTGAATCCATCTTGCGCCTTTCGGAATCGTGTACTGTCGTGCTGCCACTCCACCCGAGGACTGACAAGCTGCTGAAAGCCAACCTTGAAGCCGAGAGGCGCGACCGCGTGTTCAGCTCGCCCAACATCAAAGTCATACCCCCCGTTTCCTTCCTTGAAATTATTGCCTTGGAACGGAACGCACGGCTCATTATGACCGACTCGGGCGGTGTGCAGAAAGAGGCCTATTTCTTCAAGAAGCCCTGCATCGTGTTCAGGCCCGAAACCGAATGGGTTGAAATCGTGGAAACCGGCAACGTCGTGCTCACCGATGCTGACGAGCACCGCATCACGGAGGCATGGCAGCGGTTCGGCAATGGCACGCCCCTGCCCTTCCCAGAGATTTTCGGCAATGGCCACGCCGCCGAGTTCATGCTGGAGAGGCTGTTGGAAAATTTTTCGCCCAAGGCGTTGTAGATAAAGAAAAAAGTTGTACCTTTGCGCCACATTTTTTGAATACACATTAAACCATTTAATTTATTAACAATCAAATCATTATGAATCAGTACGAAACCGTTTTCATTTTAACTCCCGTTTTGTCTGACGAACAGATGAAGGAAGCGGTGAAAAAGTATGAAGATCGCCTGACGCAATCTGGCGCCGAGATCGTTCATGAAGAGAACTGGGGTATGCGCAAGTTCGCCTATCCGATCCAGAAGAAGTCATCGGGCTTCTACCAACTCATTGAGTACAAGGCCGAAGGAAGCATCATTGCCGACATTGAGACCGACCTGAAGCGCGACGAGCGCGTCCTGCGTTTCCTCACTGTGAAACTCGACAAGCACGCCATCGCCTACAACGAGAAGAAACGCAAGAAAGCCGCCGAGTCGGAAGCCTAATCGATTAACAATTAAAAACTTACAGAAATGGCACAGACGAACAACAACGACATCAAGTATTTGACCCCTATCGCCGTCGATACCAAGAGAAAGAAATACTGCCGCTTCAAGAAGAACCGCATCAAGTACATCGACTACAAGGATGCCGACTTCTTGCTGAAGTTTGTGAACGAGCAAGGCAAGATTCTGCCCCGCCGCATCACTGGTACCTCAACGAAATACCAACGCAAGGTGGCTCAAGCCATCAAGAGGGCTCGCCATCTCTCCCTGATGCCCTATGTAGCTGACTGTTTGAAATAATTGAAGGAGGAAAAGACATGGAAATCATTCTTAAACAAGACATCAACAATTTAGGATACAAGGACGACATCGTCGATGTCAAGCCCGGCTATGGCCGCAACTACCTCATCCCGCAAGGAATGGCCATCCTCGCCACCGAAAGGAACCGCAAGATCTTGGCTGAGGAAATGCGCCAAAGGGCACACAAGGAAGAAAAAATCAAGAACGAGGCCATCGACAAGGCAAAGGCTCTTGAAGGCTTGAAGTTGCGCATTCCGGCCAAGGCCGCCGCAACGGGCAAGATCTTTGGCTCGGTCAACAACATCATGATTGCCAACGCCATCAAGGAAGCCTGCAATCTTGATGTGGACCGCAAGCAAATTGTCCTCAACGAAGACAGCGTCAAGGAAGTTGGCGAATACAAGGCCAAGGTGAAACTCCACAAGGAAGTCCAGGTCGAGGTCGACTTTGAGGTTTATGCTGAATAAGTACAACAAACTTTTTCATGTTTTTGGGCTGCTTCGTCGCGGAGCAGCCTTTTTTTGCACTTTCGCGTCATGATTTCAAAGAACACGATCAAAAACATCGCCTCGCTTCGCCAGCAGAAGGTCCGCAAGGCATCGGGCCTCTTCGTCGTTGAAGGGCGCAAGATGGTTGACGAGCTGCTTTGCTCCGACTTTGAGGTGGACGGGCTCTTTGCCACCCAAGCCTTTTTGGACGGCAATGGCGCGGGTTTCGCACAGGCCGCCGTCGTCAGCGAAATGCAGATGGGGCAAATGAGCGGGCAAGACACCCCCCCTGGCATCCTTGCCGTGGTGAGGATTCCCGAGCAGCGTCAGATTGCCGTGGACGCGCCGTGGGTTCTCGCATTGGACGGCATTGCCAATCCGGGCAACATGGGCACCATCATCCGCACGGCGGAGTGGTTTGGCCTGAACGACATCGTTTGCAGCCCCGACTGCGTGGAGCTTTGGAATCCCAAGGTCATACAGGCCACGATGGGATCCGTGTTCAGGATGAACGTGGCCTATACACCGCTTCCCGACTTCCTCTCAGCGCAAAGACAATCGGGGAGAGCCGTTTTCGGCGCCTTGTTGGAAGGCGAAAATTTGTTTGAAATGAAGGAAAAGGCGGAAGGCGTTTTGGTGATCGGGAGCGAGTCGCACGGCATCAGGGCTGATGTTTTGCCTCACATCACCCATCCAGTCACCATTCCGCGCAAGGCCGGCAGTGCTACCGAGTCGCTGAATGCAGCCGTAGCCGGAGGCATCATCATTGCCGAGCTTACTCGCTTGTCTCCCCTCCCATGAACCTGAATCCGTAGTACCTGTTGTCCATAAGGTCGGGCACCGTTTTGCCAGCCAGACGCAGCTTCGTTCGTATCGCCATTCGGGAAGAAAACACGCCAAAAGCGCCTTTGATGATTGTAAACTCAGGGTCGCCAGGGGCAATGCCGTTGACGGGGTCGTTGAAGTAAATGTATCGCCTCTGGTTCTTGCCACAAGCCGAGATGCAAAGCTCTATGGGATAGTCGCCTATGAACCTGAGAACGCCATCGGTCAGCGTGTCGTCGCCAAGAAACTTCCGTAATACCACCCAAAAGGTTTCGGGACGGTAGGTGAATACATAGGCATCTTCGTTCATGTGGCTGGCCAGATAGTAATCCTCATGGTGTGCCACCTTCCAATGCATAGTGCGCAGGACAGAATCCGACGACGGGGTGCGGCGTTCCAAAAATGTGAACGACATTTCCATCTCATAATAAACGGCATTGATGGCTGGATAGAAATAGAAAGGCCTATTGATGTATAAACTTTCTTTCGAAAAGTTCACGGCACCGCTTTTCACCCTGAAGTCGCAGCCACCCACAATGTCGGCCTTGACATGGAGGGTGGAGTCGGGCAGGGCAACGGAGAGCATGTAGCTGTATTTTTCACCAACGGTGTTGGAATTGAGAGGCTCGGATGTGTAATAGAGCTTCTGCGCCGGTGCGTAGAAGTTGCCCGTCTGCTTGTTGCGTATGGTGATGGTGTCGAGGATGATTTCGCGGGTTTGCTCGCCGTTGCGGTATTCGGTGAGGCGCACGTCAAGGCGACCAGGATAGTTGCTTGAGTCGGGGTTGAGAGCCGTTTGGGTGGCATCGCTGGCGGCATAGAAAGAGCGTGTAATCTTGATGTAATTGGTGTCGGCACTGGCATCCAATAGGCCGTAGATGACGGGAATCTCGCGGTAATCGGCGTAGATTCCCACCTCGGGCTTGCAGGAAGCAGAAAGGACGGCCAAAAAGAGGATAACGGCTTGAAAGTGGATTTTTCTCATTTCAGAAAGTTTCGTGCCGCAAATTTACATAAAACCGCGAATTATGACTGGCCACCAAAAATAAAAAAACCGCCCAAAAACGAGGCGGTTTTTTCAGTAGCGCAAGATGTGGCTCTTACTTCGTGATGACAACGCGGGTCACGCTGTTGTTGCCGTTGTTGTCGTAAACACTGAAGAAGTAAACACCTGCTTCCAATTCCAAGTTGATGGTGTTCACCACGCTGCCAAGCTTCTCGATGCGGATGAGCTGACCGGCCACGTTGTAGATGGCCACGCTGTTCAGATTGTCGCCTTGGAGGGTGATTTGCGAAGCAGCAGGGTTGGGATAGATGCTGGCGAGTTGGTTTTCGCTTTCGTCGATGGAAACCAGACCGACCTTCATCACCAACGGGATAATCACTTCCTCGTTTTCGGGGTCGTTGGTCACCAACACGATGTTGGCTTCATAAGTGGTTTCGTTTTCCAGTCCGAAGGAGTTGAGGGTGATGATCACGTCCTCGCTTTGGCCAACGCCGATGGAGCCGTCTTGCTTGCCCATGTTGGCCCAAGCGCCCTGCACCGGATTGCCTTGGCATACCATACGGAGGTGGAAGTTACCGTAGTCTTCGCTACCGCTCAATTCTTCGAAAGCGCCGCCGCCACGGGTACGGTAGTAAACACCGTTGGGGTTGTGGGGAGCTTGTCCGTCGAAGGAAAGCGGGTAGCCACCAATGGCATGGGTGAATTCAACCGAAACCCACACATCGAATCCGGTCAACGGGACAGGCTCGTCGAAGGTGACGACAGTCCAGTCATCGGCAACCACCTGGCTGGCGGGAACCACCTTTTCGGCAAGGACATCACCGGGTTGGCCGAACATGCCTTGGCGGTAGATGCGGAAGGTGACATCGGTGTTAGGCTCGATGCCGATGGTTTGGGTATCGCTGGCAGTGAAGAAGCTGTATTGTGCCTTGGTGATGTTGGTGCCCATCACAGCGCCGCCGTAGGCAGAGGCTGGGAACATGGCGGCCAACTCAAACAAGGTGGCTTCTTCGATGTTGTAGCCCACGAGTCTGGACTCGTTGCCCGGATCCCTGTCGTAGTTGACGGAATGGGTGCTCGTGCCGCTTTGGCTTTGGCCGAAATCAATCCAGCCGCACCATTCACCGATGGTGGTGCCGTCGGCATTGCCGATGGTCAGCACGGTCGTGCTCATGTCGTCGGCATCGATTTCAACTTCGATGGATTGGGGGTTGAAAGTCATGTGAGCGATGGATTCGCCGCTGAGCTTGGTGAAGCTGAAGTTGTCGAGATAGTACTCAGAGTTGGCGGCGTTTTGAGGCGGGAAGAAGTCCATGGCGGCGAGTTTTCTGCCAACCACGGCACCCTGGCTGCTGAGGCTCCACTGCCAAGTGTGGATCATCACTTCGCTTTCGCCCGGAGCAGTGTAGTAGTACTCGGCCACGTCGTAGTCGGTGTTGACATGGAGGCGGAAGTGCATCCAACCGTCATAGACGGGAGTGAAAGTGGCTGCATTCTGGCCGCCAGCGTGAATCACGCCGCTACCGGGGGAGTGCGTGCTGCTGCCGGTCATGTGGAGATAGCTCTCCAAGGCCCATGTGCTACCGCCGCCTGCAAATTCGTGCAGGATGTTGAAGTAGGCGTTCTTTCCGTTGGGAACGAGGATGTCGAACTCAAGGTCGTAGATGCCGCTTTGCTCGTCGCCAAGCAGAAGGACTTGGTCCACGCCATAGGTGAGATAGCCGCACTTGGAACCATTGTATTCTGCGACAACACCATCTTCAGATCCGCCAGGTGCGTTGCTCCAGGTGGTCCACCAGTCGTGGCCGGCGAGGTTGGCTTCGACGGCAATCTTGTTGCCAACGGTGTACTCCTCAAACTGATCGCTGATCAGCACTTGAGGCTCTTGTGCCATGAGGCTTCCGCCCATCAGCAGGGCGGCTGCCAGTGAAAGTAAAGAAACTTTTTTCATTTGTTTGAATTTTAAGTTATTATTAAGTTGGTTGATTAAATTCCGACATGAATCGGGCAAAAAATGCGCTGCAAATATAGTCAAAAAATATGAGGTGCAAGGGGAAATCGCTTTTTTTTTCAAAATGGCCTCCGTCGGGTGGTCTTGCTATGGTTGAGTGGCAAATCGAAATGCTGCAACTCGATGTTGTCGCCGGTGATTTCAATGCATATCTTGGTGTTTTCCTTGATGAAGCTTCGGATGGCGAAGGACTCGTCGCGCCTCATGCCTTCCCAAAGGTCGTCGAGGTTGAAGTTTGCTTCCGCAATCACTTTGGCATTGTTGGGACTGCCCTCGTAAACCCACACATGAAGCTGGAGTCCTGTTGCCCTGCCTGGCCCAAGGTTGTGCAACTGCACCTTCAGCGAACAATCGGCCTTCTCGAATACTGGTGCGGCCTGCGACTCGAAGCGCATCTCTCGGACAAGCAAGGTGGGCATAGCCAAGCTGGGATAAACCTCCACTTCCGAGAAAGCATAATCCGGCGGCACCTGCCCGATTTGCCAGCCTTCCATCGTAGTTTCCACATAGTAGTATCTTTTGTTGCGGAACACGATGTAACGCTCGGCCAAAACGCCATCGCAGCGCACGGCTAAAGCCAAATGCTCGGGCAGAGAAAGCAGCACGAAATCGATGTCCATCTCATAAAGCAACGAAGCCAGAAGCACCACCTTGTCCTCGCAGTCGCCGCTACCGTCCACGAGAGTTTCGATGGGATAGCGCACATACTCCTCCTCCCCTTTCGAGTCGTCGTCGTATGCGTAGGGAAACGACTGCACGAAAGTCATGGCAAGGTTCACCTTGTCGAGATCAGTGAAGGCGCGTTCGGAAAAGCGGTCGGCCAGTTCGCGGATGAAAGGCCGGTCGTAGTCGGAAAGGATGAAACTGTAGAAATTCACAGGCGTTTCGGCATCCTCGATCTTGTAATGATAGGCCAGATGCTCACGCTCGTTTTGGTAATAGTCGTACAGTTCCTCGCTGATTTCCAACTCGATGGAATAGTTTTTTCCATTGCAGTCCCAAGAATGTCGCACCGTGTACCAGCCGTCGGTTTGCGCCGAAGTGGTCGTGGTGAGGAGCATTAATATTAATAGGTGCAAGAGCTTGCGCATGAGGATTCCGTTTTTCCCAATGAAACGCAAGAATCGTGCAAAAATTGCGTCCTACCTGCCCCAATAATGGAACGTCTTCAATTCGGCTTGCAAGGCCTTCACGGCGGCTTCCAGCTGCTCGTCCTCGCCCTTCGCCATCTTCTCAGGTGTGTTGCGCACCTTGATATCAGGCTCCAATTGACTGTTTTCCAACCAATTGCCCTGCTCGGTACGGTAACCCACCACGGGCAGACCGAAATACAGCGATGGGTCTTGCAGGGTTTCCCAAGTCACGCTCGACATGGTGCCAGGCACGGGCATTCCGACGAGGCGACCCATCTTTTTGTACTTGTAAACCCAAGGTGTGCCGTGCGCATTGCTGTAGTTGGCCTCGCCGATGATCATCACCGAGGGCTTGTTGTAACGTCGCGAAGGCATCACGCAGGCCACGCTGTCGTTAATGACCTGTTCTAAGTATTTCTCGCCGCTGAAGAGTATTTCGATGTCCTCATGCAGGCGACCGCCTCCGTTGAAGCGCGTGTCGATGACAATGCCGTCGCAAAGGTTGTACTTGCCGAGGATTTGCGAATACACGTCACGGTAGCTGGCATCGCCCATGCTGCGGATGTGGACGTAGCCGAGGCGACCGTTGGAAAGCTTCTTCACGGTTTCCTCGTTGTGTTTTACCCAGCGGTTGTAGAGCAGTTCGTTCATCGCGCCGTGGCTGATGGGCTTCACGGTCTCGTCCCAAGTCTTGCCACCGTCGGAAATGGTCACGAGGACGGTCTTGCCCGCCTTGTTGTTGAGCAGCGGATAATAGTCCATGCCTTTCGTAATCTCCACGCCGTCAATCTTTTGGATAATGCTTCCGGCCTTCACTTTGGAGTTTTTCTTGTCGAAGGGGCTGCCTTCCACCACCTCATCGATTTTCAGGCCGTCGCCCTTGTAGTCGAGGTCGAGGAGAACGCCAAATTCCGCCGTGGCATCTTTTGCGGGACCCGAGCCACGATAGCCCGAACCCGTGTGCGACACGTTCAGTTCGCCCAAAATCTCGCTCAGCAGAATGGAGAAATCGTAGTTGTTGTTGATATGCGCGAGGAAAGGCTGATAGGCCTCTTTCATCAGCATGAGGTCCACGCCGTTCTTGTCTTTCATGAAGAAGCGCTTTTCGGCTTGCAGGAAGACATGGTCGAACATGTATTCGCGCTCGGCGGCGAGGTCGAGGCGCATGGTGGCGTCGTACTTGATGGAGGTGGACTTGCCGCTCTTGTCCACCTTTTGCAAATTGCCGCCCGAAAGCACGAAGATGTTGTCGCCCTTCATGCGGAGTTGCGCGCCGCCTTGTCCCATTTTCTTCAACACTTTCATCGACTTTTCGCGCACGTCGAGTTCCCAAAGGTCGTAGCCCTTCTCGAACGAGGTCATGAAATAGAACTTCTCGCCGTCGCCCGACAAGGCCATGCCGCTCAAGTTCGACGACATGGGTGTAAGGCGGATGATACGGTCTTGCAGGTGTTCCAAATCAACCTCCAACTTCTTGGTTTCCTTTGGCTTGTCGTCCTTTTTCTCGTCTTTCTTGTCGTCCTTCTTGCCTTTTTCGGTTTCTTTCAGCAGGGCGTATTCCTCCTTGCTCAGGCGGAACTTTTCGTAGGCATCTTGGTTCAGGAAAGCGATAAAAGCATCATTTTGGCTGCCCCACGAGGCATGGGAACGCATACCGTAACGATTTGAGCGATAAATGATTGCATTGCCATCCATAGCCCATTTCGGGCTTCCGTCGATGTAGGCGCTTTCGGTGATGTTGTAAATCGTTTTCGAGCCGTCGGCCTTCACGATACCGATGTCGGAATAGGGGTCGCGCATGTGCGAAATCAAGGTCAGGGCGAACCATTGTCCGTCGGGCGACCAATCGTAGGAGAAGCCGTAGTCGTCGGTGCTGTAATGCTGGCTGCCGTCCGTGATTTGGCGCACCTGCTTCGATGCTATGTTATAGACTTTCAATATGTTACGATTCTCAACAAAGGCAATTTCCTTGCCGTCGGGCGAATAGGTGGGCGCAATGCGCTCGATGCCGTCGTTGCCAAACAGCGGCTCCTCATTAATTAAGGTGGCGTAAGCGAAGTTGAAGTCCTCCTTGCGCTCGATGGTGGCTTGGTAGAGGTTCCAGTAGCCGTCGCGTTCCGAGGCATAAACCAAAGTGCGTCCGTCCTTCGAGAACGAAGGGCTACGCTCGGCCTGCGGCGTGTGCGTGATTTGCTTTGTGGTGGCGTATTCGTCCACACCCGTGACGAAGACCTCGCCGCGCGAGATGAAAGCAATCAGCTTGCCGTCGTCGCTCAGTGCAAAGTCGTTGGCACCTTTGAAATCCTGCTTCACCATCTGCTCCGTTTCTTGGTCGTTCACGATCTCGATTCGCACCTTTTGCGGCTCATTTCCAATGCGTTGCGTGTAAATCTCGCCCATGTAACCATAGCACAACAAGCCGTCGTTGCTCACCGAAAGGAAACGCACGGGATGCGTGGTGAAGTGGGTCACCTGTTCCACGTTTTCCATATTGCTGACGGGTGCCTTATACACGTTGAAGCTGCCCTTGTTGCGCTCGCTCAGGAAAACAACTTCCTGATAGCCGGGAAGATAGCGCGGGTCGCGGTCTTCGCCGATGTTGGTGGTCAGCATGGTGTGCGTCTTTTTCTTGGCGTTATAATACACCACGTCGCGCGCCACCGACGACACATGATGCTTGCGCCATTTGTCCTCGCTGCCTTTGCGGTCGTAGTAGAGGAACGACTTGCCGTCCTTGTCGAACGACATGCTGCACACGGGCACGGCCACCACCTGCTCAGGCCGACCGCCTTCGGTGCTCACCTTATACAATTCGGTAATCCATCCCGATGCAAACTGCACATTTTCAGCCGCTTTCTGGATTTGGGCTGAGAAATAGATTTCCTTCCCATCGGGTGAGAAAGCCAAGGGCATTTCACTGGCGGAGTTGGTCGTAATGCGTTTGGGCACACCACCCTCGGCGGGAACAATATAGATGTCGAAATTGCCGTTGCGGTCGGTGGCGAAGGCGATTTGTTTGCCGTCCGGCGACCAAACCGGTGCCATCTCGTATGAAGCATTCGTGGTGATTTGCAAGGCTTTACCGCCATTGGCGTTCACCACATACACATCGCCTTTGTAGCAAAAGGCGATTTTGTCGCCCTTCGGCGAAATCACGTTGTCGCGGAGCCATAAGGGCTGTGCAGCGGAATGCAACGCCGCCGCGAGAAAAATGGAAAGGAATAGGTTTTTCATAGGAACAGGTTTGGATTTTCGTGCAAAGATAATCGTTTTTGGAATACGGCAAACAAAAATCCCCCGCCAGAATTTTTCCAGCAGGGGATTTGTAGGGACGCGCCGCGTGCGTCCGATGTCATACCACGGCGATTTGTAGGGCTGTCCTATCACGGCAACCGCCGTAGGGACGCACCGCGTGCGTCCGCGAAACCATAATAAATTCAATTTGGGCGGACACACGCGGTGTGTCCCTACGGGGCCGACGCAATCATTCCACCACAACCTTCCGAACCACCCCATTCAGGCGGAGGAAATACACCCCCGTGGGCAGTTCGATGGTGGTTTGGCCAGCAATTTCCTTGGTGAGGATTTCTTGGCCGAGCAGGTTCGTGATGCGCAGGTTGCCCGTGCCCTCCACGGTGAACGCGCCGTTGGAAGGGTTGGGATAGATTTTTGTTTGGTTTTGTTGTTTTTCGCTGGTGGCGAGCAGGTCTTCGGTGAGGTTGGAGAACGACATGTCGTCGTAGGCACGGCCTTCGCTGAACAGCGCGGCAACCGTTGCGTAGCCTCCGTCGAAGAGGTTTTCGTCGTAGCTGGCGATGGTGCTGTTGGCGCCGATTTGGTCGATGACGGTGACTTCGCCGGTGGCGGGGTCGTACTTGCAGATTTGGAAGTAACTGACCGCGATGGGCGCGCCTTCTTCGATGAAGGGCGGTGTCCAGGCCATGTTGAGCTTGTTTGGGTTGTTGGCGTTGGGGCTGTAGTCCACGTGGAGCGTGCCTTTTTGGTAGCTCGGGATGGGACATTCTGTGCCGTCTGTGCCGATGGCCGTGAGGCGGTAGTTTCGTGCGGCGTTTTCTGAGCCGATGTTGTCGATGAACTGGCCATCTTCGTAAGGCACCGTGGCTACTGTCATGCCGTCGCGCTCGACCTTCACTTGGCTGACATATTCAGCCTGTTCGGGCGTTGTGAGCCAAGTAACCTTGTTGAGACCGGTGGCGAGATCCACGGTGGCGCGGTAGAGTTCCACGTTGTCGCGGACTTGAACGGAGTAAGTGGCTGAACCACAACCGTAAATACTCGTGATGGTTACGGAATAGGTGCCTGATTCGGTTACCTCGATTTCGTAATTTGTGGAGCCATTAGACCATAGCCATTCGTAGTCATAGTCTTCCACAGCGCTCAATGTGACTGATTCGCCTTGGCGTTTCCAAACGAAAGGATCGGCGAATGGGGATGTTTCCAAAGGAGGGTGAAAGAACACATTAAATTGTCTGCCCGTTGAGCCATGGTAGGTGATATAATAGTAGTATTCAGAATTCAGCAGAACGATACTATTGGCATAAAAATGACCTCCGAAGTTAATGTTCCACTCGCAATTCCAGTTGGGCTCTCCCATGACAACCACACCATCGTACTCGTTTGCGCAGTAGTGAAAGGCAGCTTGCTGAGACACATTTTGTATGTACAAAGTGTCATAGTTTTGTGCTTTTACGAACGCAATGTTCGTCAGCATCAATGCGATAAGCAAAATCTTTTTCATTTTTGTAAGGTTTTATTTGTGTTTGTCACTATGATTGTAATCTACAT
>ONVP01000223.1 GCA_900321315.1 uncultured Bacteroidales bacterium | reverse complement strand
CCATCGAGGTCGGCATTGTGCTGGCCGCGCTGATGTTCATGAAGCGCATGGCCGACAACGGCGAAGCCATCTTGAAGAACGACTTGGATACCAACACGATGGAAAACTACGACGACATCCCTGGAGGCATCGAGATTTACGAAATCACCGGGCCGTTCTTCTTTGGCGCGGCGAAAAAGTTCAGTGAGGTGCTGAAAGGCCGTCCCGATTCCACTAAAATACTGATTATCAGAATGCGACATGTTCCTTTCATGGACGAAACCGGCGAACGGAATTTCCACGAAGCCATCAAATCGCTCCAAACCGACAACAAGAAAATCATCCTTTCGGGCGTTCAGCCGAATGTCCGCAAAACGCTCGACAAGAGCCGCATTTCCTTCCTCATCGGCAAGGGAAACATCCACGACAACTTTGACGCGGCCTTGGCACACGCGAAGGAAGCGCTCAACGAAATGAAATAATGGCGCACTTTGGCGCTTCAAGCCCTTTCAAAATTCATTTTGCAGGCTCCCACTTGCAGCGGACGGGCGACACGATGGCACCTTCTTTTTTCAAGGCATCGAAGGCCTTGTCCACCACTTTGCGGTCGAGGCCGGTGACTTCAGCGATTTTTCCGGCGTTCACGGGGGCGCCAATCTCGCGCATGGCTTGTAATACTTGTTCTTTTGCTTCCATGGTCTGGTGATTTTTGTTGATAAATGTTGTTTTTCGGCGGGCAAAAATAGGCATTATTTCCCAAAGTTGGATTGTTGCAGGCCAAGTTTTGAATCTATGGCGAGAGAAATGTCGCAAAAAAGGAAAAATGATTATTTTTGCGCTCAAAATTAGACGCACATGAAAAAGACACTATTCTCATTGCTTGCATGTTGTTGTGTTTTTGCTGCCTGCAACAGCGGCCAGACCCAACAGCAATCTGCTCCTGTTACCGATACCATCATCACCCGCACGGTGCTTTACCGTCCGGGCGACTATGGCTCAAGGAATTATCGCATTCCCGCCATCATCACCGCCAAGGATGGCTCGCTTGTGGTGGCCACCGACAAGCGGAAACACAACATCGACGACCTGCCAGAAGACATTGACATCCTTATTAATAGGAGCACCGACGGCGGTCGCACATGGAGCGAGCCTTACACCCTTGTCGAAGGCCAAGGGGTGGGGAAGGGCTTCGGCGACTGCGCCTTGGTGTACACCCACGACGAAGGCGGCCTTTTGGCGGCTTTTGTGGGTGGAACTGGCTTTTGGCAAGGTCGGCCCGAAACCCCGCAACGTACCTATATCGCAAGAAGTTACGACAACGGCCAGACATGGACGCAACCCAAGGACATCACCGATGAACTTTATGGCGCGAAGTGCGAAAACGAGGTGAGCCGCACATGGTGGTCGGCCTTTTTCGCCTCGGGCAACGGCCTGATGACCTCCACGGGACGCATCATGTTCGTCCTCGCTGTGCGCGACACTGAGGCATGGGCGGCCTGCAACTATGTGGTCTATTCCGACGACAACGGCGAAACTTGGCACATCTCAGGTCGGGCTTCGAAGCGTGGCGATGAGGCCAAAGTCGTTGAACTCGCCGACGGCCGCATCCTGATGAGCA
This sequence comes from uncultured Bacteroidales bacterium, assembly GCA_900321315.1. Lineage (GTDB taxonomy): Bacteria > Bacteroidota > Bacteroidia > Bacteroidales > F082 > Limimorpha. The sequence continues at coordinate 2,532 of ONVP01000223.1, read as the reverse complement.
TCCGCCATGAAGGCGAGCGATGGTACAACATTTCAGAAGATGGAGGCGAAACTTGGCAATCTGAAACCTCCGCTTGGAGCGACCTTGTTGCCACGGCTTGCAACGGCGATATTATCCGCTATTCATCTGTGAATGAGGGTGCTGAAAAGAATATTTTGCTCCATTCCTTGCCTGCTCCAGAGCGTCGAGAGAATGTGACCGTCTATGTCAGTTACGATGAAGGCCAGACTTGGCCCGTGAGCAAGTGCATCGTGCCCTACGATGCCGCCTATTCGTCGCTCTGCATCCTTCCCGACCACAGCATCGGCCTCTATGTGGAGGAATCCGACGGCGACACGCTCGGCTATTCCATGGTGTTCTACAACTTCGGTTTCGGTTGGTTGGAGAAGTAAAGCATTTTGTGCAATGACCTGCTTCACTGCACATTACGATTCCCCATTGGGCGGTATGACAATGGCCTCCGACGGCCAATCCCTTACCGCCCTTTGGTTTGAAGGGACGAGGCGGAAACCTCGTTTTGCGGACATGACATCCGCAACGACAGTGTTGCCCGTTTTCGACGAAACCCGTCGCTGGTTAGACCTTTATTTCGCTGGCAAGAAGCCCGATTTCATTCCACCGCTGGCACCAAAGGGAACCCCATTCCAACAACAAGTTTGGGAAATCCTTCTCACCATACCTTACGGAAAAACAATGTCTTACGGCGATGTTGCCCGACGCATTTCTTCAACCATGTCGGCGCAAGCCATCGGTGGGGCAGTGGGGCGCAATCCCATCGGTATCATCATTCCTTGCCATCGCGTCATTGGTGCCGATGGCTCGCTCACGGGCTATGGCGGAGGCTTAGAGCGGAAACGGTGGATGTTGGAGTTGGAAGGATTGCGTTTATTCTCATAGTTCTGCGATTTCTGCGTGAGAATATTCCCTACCTTTGCGAAAAATTTCAACCATGTATGAGAATATTGAAAAATTCCTAAGTCGTGTCAGTAAGTCCGCCGAGCAAAGCACTTTAGTGAAAATGACGCTGAGCAAGCCCGCGCAAAAACGTGACGAGTTGCGCAACCTCTATGTGAAGCCCGTATTAATAAAGGAGAAACGCCTTTTTGCTTTCACTTACCACTACGAGCATCGCGACGAGGTAAAGAACTACGATGCCGCGCAAATGCTTGACATTCTGAAGGAAATGCTGCCGTCGCGTTTCCTCAATGCCGTGCTTTTCACCGTGAGCGAGGATGTCACTTTGTTGGTTTCCCGCAAGGGCAAGGCCACGATTCAGACGAAAAAAGTGCAGGAATGTCGCGAGCAGAACCTTGAGCACGACAAGCAGAAAAACCGTCTCATCAATCCGGCCAACCCGTGGTGGTATCAATTGGGCTTGACCACCCGCGAAGGCAAGATTACCGCCGACATGCAGCACAAGTTCAAGCAAATTTACAAATACGCTGAAATCGTGGAAAGTCTCATCAAGCCGATGAAGCTAAATGGCACCGTCCACATCGCCGACATGGGAGCAGAGAAGGGGTATCTCACTTTCGCGCTCTACGAACTTTTGACGCAAAGACTGAACATGCCCGTGGACATCAAAGGCGTGGAAATCCGCCCTGATTTAGTGTTGAAAATCAACGAGATAATAAACTCCAACCATTTGAAAGGTTTGGAGTTTGTGGAGAGTAGCATACAGGATTTCCACCCTGAAAAACTGGATGTTCTGATTGCCCTTCACGCTTGCAACACAGCTACAGACGATGCCATCGCCTCAGGCATTAAGGCAGGGGCGGAGTTGATTGTTTGCGCGCCGTGCTGCCACAAGCAAATCCGGCAAGAAATGGAACGCTCGGGCAAGGTGGATGCCATCACGCGCTATGGCATTTTCCTTGAGCGTCAGGCGGTGATGATTACCGACACCATTCGCGCCCTGATTTTGGAGTATTTTGGCTACAAGACCCAAATCATGGAGTTCATCGAGATGGAACACACGCCGAAAAACGTGCTGCTCGTCGGGAGAAGAACGCCGAAAAACACGAAAGACCAAAAAATCTTACAGCAGATTGAGGATTTGAAGACTCGCTACGGCATTGAAAGACACTATCTTGAAGCGGCTTTGGATTTAAATTGCTAATTTTCTCCGGAAAAGCGGCTCATATTCAGAAATTATTCGTAATTTCGTGGACTTTTACAAATCAACCGAATCAATCATTTAAAACAATAGGAATCATGCAAAACATCGATTGGGCCAGTTTGTCATTTGGCTATTATCCAACGAATTACAACGTCCGCTGCTACTACCGCAACGGCGAATGGGGCGAACTTGAAGTCAGCTCCGAGACCACCATCAACATTCACATGGCCGCCACCTGCCTGCACTACGGTCAGGAAGCCTTTGAAGGCATGAAAGCCTTCCGTGGCAAGGACGGCAAGGTGCGCATTTTCCGCTGGGACGAGAATTGTAAGCGTTTGCAACGTTCGGCTCATGGCATTATGATGGCCGAGTTCCCCGACGACAAGTTCAAGGCTGCCATTGAGAAGGTCGTG
>ONVP01000089.1 GCA_900321315.1 uncultured Bacteroidales bacterium | reverse complement strand
CCTGCGCGGCAAGGAGGAAAGCATTGGCCAAATGAATCCTTACGCGCAAAAAAGAATCTACAGCGAACTGATACAAAAAGAGAGGGATACTGTCATCGAGCCGATTTCCAAGCGCCGTTTCTCGTCGAGCTACCGTTATGCGAAGCGCAAGAAGCAGATTAACAGCCAGTTTGGTGCCGACTCCGCGCAAGTCGTGGCGCAAACCACGCCCGAAGCCGCACCGAAGCCGCGTCCGAAAGACACCATCCAACGCCCGAACAACTATTATGTGGAGCTTTTCGCTGACCAACTTATGAGCCAAATCGACTTTTCGAGCATGAACTACAGCTACCAGCCTTTCAGCGGCGGCAGCTCGCCGATTTACCTCAATTCGGGCTTCAACGTCTTCCTCGGCACCACCATGAAAGACCTGATGGAAGACTACCGCATCGAACTCGGCGTGAAACTCAACACCAGCCTCATAAACAACGAATATGTGCTGCGTTTCAGCGACTTCCGCAAGCGCCTTGACAAGTCGATTACGCTGCACCGCTATGTCACCGACAACGCGTCGAGATACTATTACCGCACTTTCACCAACGAGGCGTTTTACACTTTGAGCTATCCGTTTAGCGAGATACTAAGCCTCAGAGGTACAGTTATTTACCGCAACGACCAGCGCGTCAATCTCTCCATCGACGACTATAGTTTGGCTGACAAGGACGTGTATGAGAATTGGGGCGGCGTGCGCGGCGAACTCGTTTACGACAACTCGAAAAAAATCGGCACTAACCTGCTCGTTGGAGCAAGAGGGAAGATCTTTGCCGAGTATTACCAGAAAATCGCTATGAGCACGACGAATATGGCCGTCGTCGGCTTCGACTACCGCCACTACTCGCGCATCAGCCGCAACTTCATTTGGGCTAACCGCATCGCAGGCAGCACCTCGTTTGGGCAGCAGAAACTCATCTATTACATGGGCGGTGTTGACAATTGGATTTTCGCCTCTTTCGACCAAGGCACGCCCGTCGATTATGAGCAAAACTATGCCTATCAGACACTTGCGACCAATATGCGCGGCTTCGAGCAGAACATCCGCAATGGCAACAACTTCGTCGTGCTGAACAGCGAACTGCGTTTCCCCGTGTTCAGCTATTTCGCCAACCGCCCCATCAACTACAAGTTTATCAAGGACTTCCAAGTCGTTGCTTTCGGCGATTTCGGCACCGCATGGACAGGTTGGAACCCTTATGACCCGAGCAACTCGCTCTACACCTCCCACATCCATGACGGCAACCTCGACATCAGCGTCACGGAGATGAAGAACCCTTGGGTGGGCGGCATCGGCTTTGGACTGCGCACCACCTTATTTGGCTATTTCATTCGCGGCGACATAGCTTGGGGCATCGAGGATGGGTTTATCAGCGAAAAGCCAAGGTTCTGCCTTTCATTTAACCTTGATTTTTGAGCCTTTCAGCGTTTTTTCCTGAAAAAATCCGTCAGCAGGGCGAGGCATTCGTCGTGCATCACGCCGGTTTCGGTTTTCGTCTTGGGATGGAGCATCGAGCCGAAGCGCGAGAAACCGTTTTTGGGGTCGTCGGCGGCCCAAACCACCTTGCCAATGTGGGCGTGGCACAAGGCTCCGGCACACATGGGGCAAGGCTCCAAGGTGACGTAGAGGGTGCATTCGTCCAAGTATTTGGCGCCCAAGGCGTTGGCCGCCGCGGTGATGGCCAGCATTTCGGCGTGGGCGGTCACGTCGTTGAGCGTCTCAGTTTGGTTGTGCGCCCTCGCGATGATCTTGTTGTTGCACACCACCACCGCCCCGATGGGGATTTCGTCGGCCTCTAAGGCGGCTTGCGCCTCTTGGAAGGCTTGCTTCATGTAGTATTCGTCGGAGAAAACTGAAAATGACATTTGAGCTACAGTTTGGATAATAACAAGGTTGATGTGATGTCCATTTTACTGAAAGCGAACCATTTCTTGCCCAGATCCTTCAACGAGGCTCCAATGTGGTAAACGGTCTCGGAAAAGTCTATCTTTTCAGAATGCTCAGCCAACAAGGTTTGCTGGTTTTCCAGTTGGTTCTCGATTTTGAGCAAACGTTGGTTTAATGCGTAACCTTTTAGCAGATAGTCTTTTAGGACTTTGTTGGCCCATTGTCGGAATTGGATGCCTCGAATGGTGTTTACGCGGTATCCGACAGAGATAATCACATCTAAATTATAATATTCAATCCTTCTGTTTACGAGTCTGTTACCCTCTTTTTGAACTTGTTCCAAAATGGAACTTGTTGCCAATTTGTCGAGTTCCGCACAATCATAGATGTTCTTGATGTGTTTGGTAATAGCTTGACGTTGTGTGCCAAACAACAATGCCATTTGCTGTTGCGTAAGCCAAACCGATTCTTCCTCCAAACGCACTTCAAGTTGCACACTTTCATTGGGTTGGTATAATATGATTTCTCCTGTTTGTTGCATGAATCACTATTAAAAAGTGCGACAAAAATAATGATTTCTTGTATAACTTGCCTACATTCTGATTTCAAACCCATCCCAATCTGGCCCTAAGGGGAACTTTGTGCGGAAACGCTGCAAAGGCTCGGCTTCGAGGGTGCAGTGCATCACGGCCTCTTGGTAGGATTCGGCCTTGGAGATGACCTCGCCACGGGAATTAATCACTTGTGAATCACCGCTGTAGTGCAACTCATTGGCATCTTCGCCGACGCGGTTCACGCCTATCCAATAGGCTTGGTTCTCTATGGCGCGGGCTTGGAGCAGCGTGTGCCAAACGTTCATCCGCGAGTCAGGGAAATTGGCGAGATAAAAAGCCAAGTCGTACTCATATTGTCCGTCCTTGAAGCGGTTTCTTGCCCACACGGGAAAGCGGATGTCGTAGCACACCATCGGCCTGATTTTCCAGCCGTTCAGCTCCACAACCAATTGTTTTTCACCACGTTCCACCAACTTGTCCTCGCCGCCCATGGTGAAAGTGTGCCGCTTGAAATAAAGTTCATAGCTTCCGTCGGGGCGCATCCAGACGAGGCTGTTGTAGTAATGCCCGTCCTTCTCCAAAGGGAAGGTGGTGCAAATGACGGCGTCTTTCGCTTTGGCTTGATATTGAAGCCATTGCATCGTCGGGCCGTCTTCGGTTTCGGCGAAAACCTTTGGATCGACGGGGAAAGCCGTAGTGAAGGTTTCGGGCAGGAGAATCAAGTCGGTTTCGGTCTTGACTTGTTTCAGCAACTCGCTGAAATGCTGCAAATTGGCTTCCTTATCCTCCCATTTGAGGTCAGCTTGGATGTAGGTGATGTTGAGGTTTTTCATGGATGCAAAGATAATTGTTTTAGAGTTACCGCCATATATTCTGAAAAAATACTCGGCGGTAAGTGGTTAAAAAAAGGAGTTACCGCCGAACAAAAATCAAATTATTGCATTAAGTCCTTCAAGGTTACTGCACTATTAATGTCGCCCGAATAAGGGTTTTCCTTCAGGCCCAGCGTAGTTATCATAGTGATATGCAATGCCTTACGTGTTTTCGTCTGTTCGCGGAACAGTTCACGCCGTTCCATCAGCCATTCGTCATAATCTTTCTTTATGGTATATGGAGTGGCCGCATATTTCATCTCGCAAAGGTTGATGGTTTGGTCGTTGCGGTCAATGAGCATGTCGATTTGCGCCCCAACCTTGCCTTTCTCGTCTCGGTAAGTCCACGAACAGACATCGCTCTGTATTCCACTGATACCCAATGCTTTCTTTATTTGGTTGAGATGCAAGAAACCCACTTGCTCAAAGGCGTAGCCTTTCCAAGCCGTCACGCTGGCCGATTCCATCATATTGGCCCAATGGTTTTCGTCACGGCCATGGTAGTCCTTGACGAAACGCAGGTAAAACAAGGTGAAAAGGTCGGTCAGTTGATAGAGCATGTCGCGCTGTTTCTTGCCGAAAGCGGAATAACAGCGCACGATGTCGCAGTTGCAAAGGTTTTTCAGCATCTCGGTCAGGTTGCCGTTGTCGGTCAGGGCAAGCGATTCGATGATTTCCCTGCGAGTCATACCTTTTGCCTTTTGGCTCAACAATTCGACAATCCGCTTGTAAGCCGGTGCGTCGTTGAACAACGAGCCGAACATAAAGTCATATTCCGACCTCAGGGGCGCGTTTTGCGAAAAAAGCAGTTCGTCCACATTCTGGATTTGGCTGAGGCCTTTCCGCATCATGCTAATATAATAAGGTATGCCGCCAAACACCATGTAGCAGTCCAAAACCTGCCTGTCGTTCCATTTAATTTTTTGGTATTCAAGCAATTGTATTGTTTCCGAAAGCGTAAATGGAGCCAACCAAACGCGGCGTGTCACGCGATTGTGCAGACCGCCTTTTCCGCCCAACAGCTTGTCGGTCATCCAAGTGGTGGCTGAACCGCAAACGATGAATTTCAACTTGGCCTGACTTGATGCCCAACTGTTCCAAAACAGCTCAAAGGCGCGGAGGAACTTGGAACGCGGCACGTCAAGCCACGGCATTTCATCGATGAACACCACGACATTTTCCTTTTCCACGTGTGAAAGATAATGCTGCAACTGCTCGAAAGCCTCCATCCAATTCCTAGGCATGGGATAGAAACTGCCCGAAAAAAGGTTGAGTTGCTTGTTGAAAAAAGCCAATTGTTCCTCTAACGAGCCGTTGTAAATGCCTGTAGTATAGAAAGTAAACCGCTCTTGGAAGAATTGCTTCACGAGATAGGTTTTTCCCACGCGGCGGCGGCCGTAAACCGCCACCAATTCAGGCTTTCCCGACTGGCAGCATTCCTTCAGCAATGCTTGTTCCTTTTCCCTTCCGATGAGTTCCATGACATTTTCTTGTTATGATTCACGCCGCAAAGATAGTATTTTTTTAGTTACCGCCATATATTATGGAAAAATACTCGGCGGTAAGTGGTTAAAAAAAGGAGTTACCGCCATATATTTTAAAAAAATACTTGGCGGTAAACTATTCAAAAAAACGAGTTACAGCCAAGCATTAAGTAGATGATCATAATTAGTTTACATAATAGACGCGAGACACGAGACGGCGAGACGCGAGACGTTTGGTCTGTCCCGTGTCCCAAAGTCCCGTGTCAAAACAATATGCAGTTTAATTTTGAATAGTTACTTATCAAAAAAAATACCCGGCCGCAAATGGTTTTGCCATCAATCCATAAAAGCCCTGATGGCACGCACCTTGATTTTGGTGTCTTTGTCCTCACCCGACAGCCTTCCGCCCGAACTCACGTTCCAAGCCTCGTCCTTGTCGTTTTCGGTGCTCGACCAAAGCCAATCATCAATCTCTCCGCCGCCCGAACTTTTCAAATTGGCTGCAAACACCCTATTCCTTCTAAACGTTTTGACCAACAAGTAAAGCTCTCCAACGCTTGGCAAGTACCAGTCGGAGCCGAGCGACCTGCACCACGATGCGGCATGCCCGTTACTGCCCAAGGCGTTGATAATGACCTGCGTACAATGCTTCCCCTCGCCGTACCGCATCAAGGTGTCGCCTCTTTCCATATTGTCGAGCATCCCAATGTCGCTAGGACGGCGGCTCTTGTCCCAATACTCGTTGCTTTCGACCAACGACACCGCCAGTCCGCGACCCTCGCCATCCACATAGAACACCAAGCCTCGCGAGCCGTCAGGAAACATCTTCAAGTCGCCGACCTTCGAAACCGCTTTGGCAACAGGTGCCAATGCCTCCGGTGCTTTGTCTGGCTCGGGCTTGCCTTCCCCTGCCGCTTCCTTCTCATGGAGTTTCCTGTCGAAAAGATGCGGATCGGGGTTCCCTAACAGTATGTTGGCCAGCGACTCGCAGCCATGCTGTATGTCATGGGGAGTCATGCCCATCAGCTTATTCTCTTCGCTTTCCGTTTTGGCCGTGACCACATTCAGAATCTTGGCCGCAACAAAGATGTCATTGGACCCATCAAACTTCACTGCCTCCGAAACGAGGATAAAGTCGGCACCCGAAATCTCACCCAACCGTCTGATTTGCTCCTCGTTTACCATGCCCGTCCGCTCAAACTCGTGCTCGTCCATGATTTGCGAGATGTTCACGCGGTCATAGCCTTCGTAGCCGGGCGTGTTGGAGATGACTTTGGTCAGGTTGCTGCGCACCATCACCTCGACGGCATAAGGCACTTTGTCTTCCTTGTCGATGGTCTCGAGGATGGCAATTCTCTTGATTTGCGCCATGGCCGACAATCCCATGACCAAGGCCATCAATAATGTCAATGACTTTTTCATAGTTCGATACTTTCTTTTAGGAGTTTCACAATGTTTTTGGTGGTGTTCTTGTAGGCATCGCGGCCCGCCTCGCTGAAGCCAAGCGTGTGCGAGCCTTTCACGGCGATTTCGTCCTCGAAGATGCGCTGCCCCGTGGCGTTCTTGTCGATAGCAACGGCGACATCCACATAGCTGAAATAGGCCTCCGAGCTGGCAATGCTCGCCTTGTTGTATTCGCGGGCTGAGGCTTCGATGCGAATGACATAGTCGGCATCTTCGGGGGCGTCGGTAAAGTTGCAGCCTATCTTTGAAAGCTCGCCTTTCACTTCCTTTTCCAATTTTGGGAAAGGCTCGCCGAAATGGTCGGCGGTGCAGACAATGCAATAGGTGGTGCTGTGCTCCAACTCGGCAATGCTTGTTTTCAGGCTTTGCTCGGCCTGATGCACTTGGCTGAGACGTTGCTGCAATTGCGACTCTGGCAACCCAAAGATGTTGAACCAAAAGAGCAACTCTTCCGCCGCGTCCAGCTCCGCCAAAGCCCGCTGCAACTCGTTTTTGGCCTTGGGCTTGAAACCTTGTTGCACATAGTTTTCGGCAATTTGGAAAGCGTTGTCCACCTTGCCCAGCAGCATTTGAAGCTCGTTCTCGTAATATTGGCAAGCCTCACGCTTGTTGATGTAGGCGATGGCCGAAACCTTCCCCGTGACAATGTCGGTGTAGGTTTCTGTCTTGGCCAATTTCAGGTCGAGGTCTGTGGTGAAACGGCGCGACGAGGCGTATTGGATGTCCGTTTTGCCGTTGACGGCCGTCTTGTCCATCTGGCTCACTTCCTCCACCTTGACCTGTATCTGCTTCGACAAGTTGGCGCGGGCCAAGTCTAGAAGGTCGTTCCTGAACTTGGCCTCGTCCGTTTGCTGGCTGTTGCTGCCGCTCTCGATGGCAAAGAAATGGCCTCCGCCGGTATATTTCGACCATTCCAACGGATAAGACTGCGCCCTTGCCGAAAAGCCGGCCAGCAGCAAAAATGCCAATGCGATGATTTTGTTCATTTTCAGTTGCCTTTGGCGGCTTCCATGATGGCACGGTTGGTTTCAAGGAAGATTTGCAAGTCGTCGGGGCTGAGGTTGTTGGGCTTGTAGTTGCCCGCCGTGTTCAGCATCTGCTGGAAGCGGTCGCCGCGAACTCCGACTTTGGCTGTCACAGTGTACATCTTCGTGGATGGGCTGAACTCGATTTTCGTTTTTCCGAAAGGCTCGCAGGCGTTTTGGATGCTTTCGCTCACCTGCTTCCAGTGCGAGGTGAGGGCTTTCTGCACCTCGCCGTTGTTGGCCACCGCGCCGCGCTCGGTTTGTGCCGCCACCATGTTGTTCATCACCCTTGAGATGGTGGCACGGGCCTCGTTCTCGGCCATTTCGATGGCAATCTGCTTGTCGTCGGCCTTGCCGAAACCGGCATACCATTTGAAAGGCACTTTCACCATTCCGGTGCCTTCCTCGTTGAGGGTTTCCATCATTTCTATGCCTTGGAGCACGGTTTCTTCCACCACCACTCTTTCTCCTTCAAGGCTTCTTGACTTCTCGATTTTCGATTCCACAACCGTGGTTTTCTTGCTGCCGCAGGAGGCCAGCATGAGGATGGCGACAACGGCCATGCTGATTTTGAGTAACTTGTTCATATCAAATTGATTATTAGTTGTTTTTAAAAGTTGTAGTAAACGCCAAGGCCGATGCTGTTGGTGGCAGGGCCAACACTTAAAGAGGCTGAGGATTGTTTTGCGCAGTTTTGGTTATACACTTTGTAAGCGTTGCGCCGCATACTATTGCCAATTAGAATTATGGGGATGGAACCAAGCATTAGACCGCCACCTACGAGTAAGTCGTCATCGATAATTGTGCCCCACTCAATCAAATTCCCAATCAAGTATCCTACTCCTCCGCCAAACGCACCCCATCCTAACAAACTCACAAGAAAACCTCCGCTTGCCTTTAATACAGCCGATGGGCAGCTTTGTATCAGCTTTGCATATTCTTCGTTGCTTAATCGTTTCCCGTTCTGATAGTATGTTTTTCCCTGCCTCGTAATTGGGTTTGCTGACAAAGACATACTCGGCATCTGTATTTCCATGTTTTCCGTTGCTACAGGCACTGGTATCGGTTGCTCTTCGGGTTGTTGTGCGTTTTGCTGAACAGAAGGGACATTCGCATTGGAGGTGTTTGCATGGTTTTGTGCTGTTTGGTCTGGCAGTCCAAGCAGCCTGTTGGCCAACGATTCGCAACCACGTTGGATGTCATGGGCGTTCATTCCCATCAGTTCGTTCTCGGAATTTTCGGTCTTGGCAGACACCACATTCAAGATTTTTGCCGTGACGAAAATGTTTGACTCGTCGAACTTCACTGCCTCCGAAACGAGAAGATAGTCAGCGCCAGAAATGGCACCCAATTGGCGAATCTGGTCTTCGTTTACCAAACCTGTCCGCTCAAACTCGTGTTCGTCCATGATTTGCGAGATGTTCACGCGGTCGTAGCCTTCGTAGCCCTCCGTGTTGGAAATG
>ONVP01000303.1 GCA_900321315.1 uncultured Bacteroidales bacterium | reverse complement strand
CGGGCGGCCTTCTTGATGCCGGCAATCTCCTTGCGTTCCTTCTCGTTGGCTTGGATTTTTGCCTGCAAGACGCTGACTGTTTCGGGGTTTTTGTGCAGGTAGTTGTCCAAATGCCGTTTCAGGATGTCAAAAACGTAGGTCTTGAGGACGGGGCTGTCGTTGGTGCCGTCGGGGTTATTGGGAGCGAGGTGGGTGGAACCGAGTTTGGTCTTGGTTTGTGCCTCAAAGACAGGCTCTTGTATCCTTACGCACAAGGCGCAAACCAAGCCTTGACGAATGTCGGCAGGCTCGTATTCCTTTTGGTAAAACTCGCGCACCACACGGGCATAACCCTCGCGGAAAGCGGACTGATGTGTGCCGCCTTCGGTGGTGTGCTGACCGTTGACGAAGGAATAGAAATAGTCGCTCGACTGCCCGTTCACATGGGTGAAAGCGGCTTCAAAGTCGCCATCCTTGATGTGGATGACAGGGTAGAGGCCTTCGCCTTCCATGTTGTTCTGCAACAGGTCAAGGAGGCCGTTTTTGGAATAATAGCGTTTGTCGTTGTAAATCAGGCTCAAGCCACGGTTGAGGTAGGCGTAGTTCCAAACGCGCTTCTCGATGTATTCATCGACGTAATGATAGTTTCCGAACAAAACGGAATCGGGGATGAACTCGGTTAAAGTGCCCGGGTCGCCATCGGAGGGGATGATGCCTGAGTCACGCACCAACTTGCCTTGCGCAAACTCCACAATTCTCGTCTTGCCTTCGCGGATGGATTGCACCTTGAAATAAGACGAAAGCGCATTGACGGCCTTAGTACCGACACCGTTCAAGCCGACGGATTTTTGGAACACCTTGCTGTCGTATTTCGCGCCCGTATTGAGTTTGGAAACGGCCTCTGCCAGTTTGCCGAGCGGGATGCCACGGCCATAGTCGCGGATGCGGACCTTCTTCTCCGCCTTGTCCACCGTCACCTCGATTTTCTTGCCGAAGCCCGAAGTGAACTCGTCAATGGAGTTGTCAATCACCTCTTTGATAAGTACATAGATGCCGTCGTCTTGCGAGGCACCGTCGCCGAGTTTGCCGATGTACATGCCGGGACGTAGGCGCACGTGCTCCATGTCCTCAAGGTGAACGATGTTGTCTTCGGTATAGTTTTCAACCGTTGGAGAGGGGTCTTCGCTCTGCGTGAAGATGTCATCTTGCAGTTCGTCTTTGATTTCGCCCATAAATGTAGATTTTGGTGCAAAGGTAAGGAATTTTATGGTTTTGAGATAATATTTCCAAGCATTAAATTTTGAAAGCCTTCTTCCATAAAAGAAATTTCTGCTGGTTTTACAGAAAATTACTTCTATAAAAGAAATTTTCCCTATTTTTGCAAAAAATTACTTCTATAAAAGCAGAAATTATGGAATACATCATTCGGCAAAACTATTTGGATAAGGTTGAGAAATACTTCGGCAAGGACACCATCATTGTGCTGACGGGTCAAAGGAGAGTAGGCAAAAGTTTCATTTTGAAACAACTGCGCGACAAAAAAATAGCCGAACCCAATTCCAACGTGATTTATATAGACAAGGAAAAACGGGAATTCGACTTCATCCAAACCTATCACGATTTGAATGACTATATTGAAAGCCATCGTCAAAAAGACTCAAAAAACTACATCTTAATTGATGAGATTCAGGATGTTGCGGAGTTTGAGCGCACGGTGAGAAGTTACAACACCGAGCCTGACACGGAAATCGTCGTTACGGGAAGCAACGCCAAGATGTTGAGTAATGAATTGAGCACGCTCATCGGCGGACGTTATAAGGAAATCTACATACAATCGCTTTGTTATCAGGAGTTTCTGACATTTCACAACCTTGTCGATAACGATGATTCCCTTGCGAAATACATCCAATTTGGCGGTTTACCGGGATTGGTAAAGATTGGGCTTGATGCGGAAGATGCCCGCGAATACCAGATGGATATTTACCACACCGTTTTGTTGAAGGATGTCATCATGCGCAACGAAATCCGCAACACGACGTTTTTGGACAATCTTGTGCGTTTTCTTGCTGATAATACGGGGAAACTCATCTCGGCCAACAGGATCTCGAAATTCATGAAATCGCAGGGCGAGAATGTTACGCCGACGGCCATCAACAATTACATCGGCTACCTCACCGAGGCCTATATGATCCATAAGGTGAGACGCTTCGACATTCACGGGAAACGCCTGTTTGAGAACAACGACAAGCATTATTTTGAAGACCACGGCATCCGTAATGCCTTGGCTGGCGGGATCCGAGAAGGTGATATTGAGAAAGTGATTGAAAATATTATTTATCAGCAACTTATCCATTCTGGCTATGAAGTGACGGTCGGGCAGTTGCAGGCAGGCGAAATCGACTTTGTTTGCACAGCCAAAGGCGGGCAAAGATGCTATATACAAGCCTCTTACATCATTGCCGACGAAACCACCCGCGAGCGCGAGTTCGGCAACCTCCGAGCCATCAAAGACAACTATCCGAAGTATGTCATTTCCTTGACCCCGCTTGTCACGCGTAACGACGACAACGGCATCACGCACCTGAATTTGAGGAGGTTCTTGATGGAGGGATTAGTATAATTGAAGGTTTTACCAACCCAATCGAATTGAAATATTCGGCAAAATCCCAAACATCGAATAGGCGTAAGCCCGCATCAAGCCCGATTCAATATCGGTCTCAAATTGATACCCCAACGGATTCAAGCGATTATACGCATTGAACACTCCGACACTTGCGCTCCAGTTGAAGCCGTTTCTGTATTTCGGCGAATGATAGGCGCACGAAAGGTCAAGGCGATGATAGGCAGGTGTGCGGCTCGCGTTGCGCTCGGTGTAAACCGGGACAGTCTGCCCCATGTATTCGTAGAAGCCCACAGGCAAGGTGACGGGATGGCCGCTCGAATACTGCCAAGCCGCACTCGCGCTCCAGC